>NZ_CEYAVF010000004.1:52541-152067 GCF_982785585.1 Reinekea sp.
GGCTACAACAGAGCGCGCGGCAGCGCGGTGATCGCGGCCGCCAAGGCGCATTTGGATTGCGTTGCGCCTTTGCGGCAGGGCAACCATGCTCAAGTTCAAGGTTATCGCGTCGACGCTGGCGAACTGGACGTGTTGCTGGTTGACGGCCAGCACACCCGCTTAGTGGATCCGGCAACCTTTGTCGGTTTCACGGGTCAGAGTGCATCACCACAGTCCATCCTGCTGCGCCATCATGGCCTGCATGTGGAGATTCAAATTGACCGGCAGGGCGCGATCGGTGCCCAAGATTTGGCCGGTGTACAGGACCTCTGGGTCGAGGCGGCGCTCAGTACCATCATGGATTGCGAAGATTCGGTCGCCGCCGTCGATGCCGAGGACAAGGTCGCGCTCTATCGTAACTGGCAGGGTTTGATGACCGGTGACCTTAGGGTTACCTTTCGCAAGGCGGGCCAGGCCCAGACCCGCCGCCTGGCGACAGATCGAACCTATAACGCCGCACCGGGCGGCGAGTTGACCTTAGCCGGGCGCAGCCTGATGTTTATTCGTCATGTCGGTCATCATATTTTGACCGACGCGGTGCTCGATGCCCAGGGTAATCCGATTCCCGAGGCTATTTTGGACGGCATGATTACCAGCCTGTCGGCGATCCACGACCTGCAGCGGCGCGGCAACAGCCGAACCGGCAGTATCTATGTGGTTAAACCCAAGTTGCATGGCCCGGCCGAAGTGGCCTTCGCGGTCAAGTTGTTCGGCCGTATCGAACAGGCATTGGGATTGGCCGAAAACACTCTCAAGATCGGCATTATGGATGAGGAGCGGCGCACCAGTGTGAACTTGAAGGCCTGCATCTATGAGGCTCGGCAGCGCTTGGTGTTTATCAATACCGGCTTTCTCGATCGCAGCGGTGATGAAATACACACCAGCCGCCATGCCGGGGTCATGGTACCCAAGGCCCAGATGAAGCAAGCGCCCTGGTTGGCCGCCTACGAACAACACAATGTGGCGGTCGGCCTGGCCTGTGGTTTGGCCGGTCGAGCGCAGATTGGCAAGGGGATGTGGGCCATGCCCGACGAGATGGCCGCGATGTTGCGGCAAAAGATCGTCCACCCCATGGCCGGTGCCAGCACCGCCTGGGTGCCGTCGCCGACCGGTGCAGTGCTACACAGCCTGCACTATCATCAGGTCGATGTGGGTGCGCGGCAACAGGATGCGCAGGTCCGGCAAGACGTGAAGCTCGATGAACTGCTCAGCTTGCCCCTGTTGGCGAACCCCAGTGAGCTTACGGCTAGGCAGATTCAACAGGAGTTAGACGGCCATGCTCAAGCCGTACTCGGTTATGTAGTGCGCTGGGTCGAACAGGGTATTGGCTGTTCGACGGTGCCGGATATTAACAACATGGGCCTAATGGAAGACCGGGCGACCCTGCGTATTGCCAGTCAACATCTCGCCAACTGGCTGTTACAGGGTGTTATCGACCGGGCTTTGGTGCTGGTGACGTTGGAAAAAATGGCTCGGATCGTCGATGGCCAAAACTGCGCGGATCCGCTCTACCGGCCGATGGGACCGAATTATCACACCAGTCTCGCCTTTCAGGCGGCCAGCGCCTTGATCCTCAACGGCTCAACACAGCCCAATGGCTACACCGAGCCGTTGTTGCATGCCTATCGTAGGCAAGTAAAGGCGCGTTCGGCGGCTATTGTTTGACCTGGCAGATGGCCGCTGGGTCGTTGTTGGCCAGGCCATTAATATTGCGCAAGGTGATCTCGGCGATGGCGGTTAAGGCTTCCTGGGTGAAAAACGCCTGATGGCCGGTGATCAATACGTTCTTAAAGGTTTGTAAGCGGGCGAGCATATCGTCGTGCAGTATTTCATCGGAGTTGTCTTCGAAGAATAGCTCGGCTTCTTCTTCATAGACATCCAAGCCGAGATAGCCGATGTGGCCCATTTTCAACGCATCAATCACCGCCCGGGTATCGATTAACGCACCGCGGCTGGTGTTGATGAGCATCAGGCCCGGTTTCATCTGATGGATCGAATTACTGTTAATGATGTGCCGGGTCGTGGCTAGCAGCGGGCAATGCAGGGAGATAATATCGCTGTCGGTCCAGATCTGCTCTAGTGGTACATAGGTCGCGGCGGTTTTTTCAAGCTCTGGGTTGGGGTAGGGGTCGTAGCAGTTTACCCGGCAGCCGAAGCCGAGCAAAATGTTGCAAAAGGCCAAGCCAATCTTACCGGTACCGATCACTCCGACCGTTTTGCCATGCATATCGAAACCGAGCAGGCCATGCAAAGAATAGTCGTTTTCACGCACCCGGTTATGGGCCCGATGCAGATTGCGATTGAGCGATAGGGCTAGCGCGACGGCATGTTCGGCCACGGCATAGGGCGAGTATTCCGGTACCCGGGCGACTAGGATGCCACTGGCGTCGGCCTGCACCAGGTCGACATTGTTGAAGCCGGCGCAGCGCAGCGCAATCATCTGCACCCGATGGTCAGCCAGAGTCCGGATAACCGGCGCCGAAAGGGTGTCATTGACAAAACAGCAGACCACATCGAAGCCCTGGGCCAGAATGGCGGTCTGCTCATCCAGATGCGGCTCGAAAAAGGTCATCTGATGTTGATCCTGATTGACCGCGCTCAGGTGCGCCCGGTCGTAGGGTTTACTGCTGAATACGGCAATTTTCATTGGCTTACATTCCGTTAGCAAGATTCAGACTGATGGGCTGTGGCGACTATTTGGGGTCTCGGGTCTCAAGTGTCGGGTCTAGGGTTGGAACGTAACTTCCTCATCATCGAGCCAGAGTCGCTCGACCAGGATATCGTTCTCTATTTTGCCATCATCGAAGGTGGCAAATCGAATCGGCACAAACTCCAATTCTGGCGCCACCCAGATGAGTTTCTTTTGCTTCGATTGGAGCGGCCAGAGCTGCTTGATAATAAGAGTATGAACCCGGCCATTGGGCAGCAGCAGCAATTCTTCACCGATCACCTCGAATTTTAAGGCGACCGGACGATTGTGACGCATAAATTGAAACGCAAAGCTCTTGCCACCTTCCATCAGCGCGGCTCGCATCGGTAGCTGGAAGCTCATCGGGTCGTGAATCGGGCTGGCCAGGCTGTACTCAAAGAAATCTTTTTTGACGTATCCCGTCAGCCACTCTTTACCCCAATCAAATTGCCAGTCGACGTGTTCCTTAAAAAACAACACCTTGCTATCACGCTGATAGCTAAGCGGCCGGTATTGGCCCTCAACGGTTTCACCGACCGAGCGTTCAAAGGAGTTAATCGGGCCTCCGTCGGTCTCGAGCTGCAGGGACCAGTTACCCTGAACGTCAGAAAAAAAGGTCATTACCCCATCAAGTTTGATATCCAGAGCACCGTGGCGCGTGGCGGTGATCTCAGCGCGATAGTTACTCAACGCGAGGCTCTGACCGGCGATCAGGCAGGTTACCAAAAAAACACCTAGGGACTTACAACTCGACAGCAATGGCATACCCGGTTAACAATCCAAAAAAACAATTAGTCAGCAGTATTATCTATTTGTTTGGGAAACAGAAGCGTTTCACCGTCAAAGTGGGGAATGCCGTCGACAAAGATCAGTTGATCACGGCACAGCCAGGACAGCACCAGCGGGTAGAGTTGATGCTCAGCCACTAAAACTTTATCGGCCAAGCTGAGCGCTGTGTCCTGGTCGTCGATCGCAACGTGCGCTTGCGCTAGGAGCGGTCCACCGTCCAGTTCGGGGGTAACCAGGTGGACCGTCGCGCCGGCTTGGCGATCGCCGGCCGCTAGGGCGCGCTCATGAGTATGCAGTCCGGGATACTTGGGCAGTAAGGACGGGTGGATATTAACCATCCGGCCGAGATAGTGCGACACCAGGTCGGCGGTCAAAATCCGCATAAAACCGGCCAATACCACCAGATCGGGCTGGTATGAGTCGATGCGTTGCTGCAGCGCTTGGTCAAACAGTGTCCGTGAGGCAAATTGGGTATGATCTAGAGTGATGGCGTCGGCACCGTGGGTCACGGCCCGCTGTAGGCCCATCACGCCGGGGCGATTGGAAACCACCGCGACGACCTGGCCGGCCACGCTCTGGTCGGCGCAAGCATCGAGTATGGCTTGCAGATTGCTGCCGCCACCACTGATCAGGACTACTATTCTTTTCCGAATCATTAGCCGTTGATGCCATCAATCAAGACGCTGGCACCATCCTTGGCTTCAATCACGCCGATGGTCAGGGCCGGTTCGCCTAGGGCGGTCAGGCGCGCGATTATCGCTTGCTCAGAGGCGGCCGGGACCACCAGAATAAGCCCGATGCCGCAATTAAAGGTGCGCAACATTTCGCTATCGGTAATATTGCCCTGCTCCTGCAGCCAATTGAACACCGCCGGCATTTGCCAGCTCGTGGCATCGATGCGCACCGCCAGATGATCGGGTAAAACGCGCGGTAAATTTTCCCAGAAACCGCCACCGGTAATATGCGAGATAGCGTGTACTGGCTGGTCCTGTAACAGGGCCAGAACCGGCTTAACATAGATGCGCGTGGGGGCCATCAAGGCATCGGCCAGGCTGACATCGCCTAACATTTGGTTGGTGTCGGCATTGCTCAGCTCGAGCACCTTGCGTACCAATGAATAGCCGTTTGAATGTGGACCGGAGGAGGGCAAGCCAATGACGACATCTCCCGCTGCGACCTTGGTGCCGTCAATAATCAGCGCTTCTTCGACTACGCCGGTGCAGAAACCGGCCAGATCATAATCTTCACCCTCATACATACCGGGCATTTCCGCGGTTTCGCCGCCCACCAGGGCACAGTTGGCCTGTTGGCAGCCTGCGCCGATGCCGGCGATGACTCGACTGGCAATGTCAATGCTGAGTTTTCCGGTGGCATAGTAGTCGAGAAAATAGAGCGGTTCGGCCCCTAAGACGATTAGGTCGTTAACACACATGGCGACCAGGTCAATGCCGATGGTGTCGTGACGATTCAAATCCATCGCCAGTTTGAGCTTGGTGCCGACGCCATCGGTGCCGGAAACCAGGACTGGCTGCTTATATCCAGCCGGAATGCGACATAGGGCACCAAAGCCGCCAATGCCACCCATCACTTCGGGGCGACGGGTTGCCTTAACAGTACCTTTTATACGTTCTACCAGGGCATTGCCTGCATCAATATCAACACCTGCATCTTTATAGCTTAAAGAAGGTTTATTCTGGTCTGTCATTCGGGGCTCCAATCGTTTATCTGGGTGGTCTGCTCGCGCGGCGCGCGGATTGTAACAGGGTCTTTCTTGATGGTCAGCATGTTCAAACGGTCAGGATCCATCAAAGTCACAAAAAGAACAGCCTTTGTAAGGGCCTGAGTCACTTTGGTCTGTATTTTTTGCAACGCTCTGTCACAATGGCCCCTTGATTAGTCTGGGTTGCTGTTTTTGCCGCACCTGATGGGAGAATTATGCACACCACCTTGCCTCACGGCCACCCTGCGCGAATGTCGGGTCTGTTCGCCTCTTTGCTACTGCTTATGATCGTTGCAACGCCGACTTGGGCGGCAACCGAGTTGCCACTCTATCAGGAACGAATAGTTGTTAGTGGTAATGCAACCCCAAAAGAACAAGATAGCGCCATTAAACAGGCCTTCAAACAACTATTAGTGCGCGTGACGGGCATTCGTGCGACGCTTGACGAGCCAGCCATTGCGGCAGAACTGGGCCAGGGCAGTCGTTTTCTGTCATCGTTTCGGTTTGAAGAGAGTAGTGAGTTTTTTACCAATATTCTGGGTGAGCAGGTGGCCACTAAAGCCATGGTGTTGGACTTTGATAAGGCCACGGTAGACGATCTGTTAATTCAGAACCGCCTGCCGGTCTGGGGTGCCCGACGGCCCGACGTGTTGATTTGGTTGGCGGATCGACTCGACGGGCAGGATCATATTCTCTCCGACAGTGAAACCACCGAGGTTTCTGAGCTGCTAGCATCTGAAGCCGCTGCGCGCGGTGTGCCGCTGCTACTGCCGATTATGGACCTCACCGATACCTTGAATCTGTCTTTTGCCGATGTGAATGGTTTATTTTCGCAGGATATAGAGTTCGCTTCGGGGCGATACAATGCTGAGGCCGTTTTGGCTGGTCGAATTGTGCAACGAGAAAGTGACTACAGTGCCGACTGGTTGCTGTTGTTTAAAGGCGAGCGCACCCGTCTGCCGGTACTCAGCGGAACTCTGGCCGATATTGTTAGCGAGGGACTGAATATGGTGGCCGAGCGCATGTCTAAGCAGTATGCCTTTGTCTCGGATCCTCAGCTGTCCGGCTCTGTTCGCTTACGGGTGGTCAACATTACCGATCTCACTGAGTTTGCGGCTATTGAGCGCTATTTACAGAGTGTTAATCTGATCACCGGGATTACGGCGCATCATTTCAGTGCTACCGATATTGTCTTCGAACTGTCGATCAGCGGCGACCGCATGCAGTTGGCCGATTTGCTCACCCTAGATGGTCAGCTGGTTAGGATCGAGGAAGCTTCGCTGGCCGCTGCGTTGGACAATCTGTTGTATTATCAATGGCTGCCTAACTGATCGCTCTGCGGGCTCTAAAAAAAGGAATTGTTATGCATATCACAGACTCCCAGAAATGGCTGATTTTGGCTGGAGTGCTCTTGCTCGGTTGGCTGATCGTGTCCCTGGCGCCGATCTTGAGCCCGTTTTTAACCGCCATCCTGTTAGCCTACCTGGGTGATCCACTGGTGGATCGACTCGAACAATGGAAAGTCTCGCGCACCAATGGCGTGATTATCACCTTTCTCCTGTTAACGCTGGTATTTGTCGCCGCGGCATTGTTGTTAGTGCCCGCGCTGGCGCGACAAGTCGATGATCTTATCTCGTCCCTACCGGCGGTCTTTGCCTGGATCCGCGACGTCGCCGCACCCTATCTTGAAAGTCGCTTCGGTCTGGTGATCATTCAGTTCGATTGGCTTGAGTGGGGCAAGCAACTGGATTGGGGTGCGACCGGCAATGTGGTCAAGACCATTGTTGGCAATCTGACTCAGTCGGGTATGGCGCTACTGGGTATGCTCACCAACCTGGTAATCGTTCCCGTGGTGACCTTCTATTTGCTACGCGATTGGGATTTGTTGGTCGAGCGGATTGGTGCCTTGGTGCCGCGCTTCTATATCGACTCGGTGTCCGATCTGGCGCAGCAATGCCATGAAACGCTCGGTGCCTTCTTTCGCGGTCAGCTAATGGTGATGTTTGCCCTATCGCTGATTTACTCCGGTGGCCTGATGGTGTTGGGCCTGGACTTAGGTCTATTGGTCGGACTCTTGGCCGGTTTGGCTTCCATCGTGCCTTATCTAGGCACCATAGTGGGTATCGGCGCCGGTCTGATTGCTGCCTATTTTCAGTTCGGTGATATCACCCATCTGCTTTTGGTGGTGCTGGTGTTTTCGATCGGGCAGGTATTGGAAGGCACGGTCCTGACTCCCAAGCTGGTCGGCGATCGTATCGGTTTGCATCCGGTTGCCGTTATGTTTGCCGTCTTGGCCGGAGGCCAGCTGTTCGGCTTTGTCGGGATTTTGCTGGCGTTACCAGCCGCGGCAGTGATTATGGTCCTGTTGCGTCGTGTGCATCTGAACTATCGTGCCAGTCGCCTCTACGGCCAAGCCGACGATGTGCTTAACGAGTCGTCTGAGGCCGAGCCGGAGCCTGCCCAATTGACTGCGGAGCCGGAGCCGATCGGCGATCAAGCGACGCATCAAAAGGACGACTCGTGACGCTTAAAGAGATACCCCATCAGCTGCCCTTACACGTCAGCTTCCGTGAAGACGCGGTGTTTGAAGATTTCTTGCCCGGTAATAATGCCGTGGCCATTGGCACGCTGCGCCAAGCGCTGGCAAAGTTAAGCGATCATCTGGTTTTTCTCTGGGGCGCGCCCGGAACCGGTGTCAGCCATCTGTTGCAGGCGGCGGTCCACGATTTGCAAAACCAGGGCTTGTCGGCCTTGTATTTGCCGCTGTCGGAATGTTTGGCTTACGGCCCTGAGGCTATCGAGGGTTTAGAGGACCTAGATGCTATCGCGTTCGACGACCTGGATCTGATCAACGACCATGCTCAGTGGCAGGAGGCCTTGTTTCACTTCTATAATCGGATGCAGGATCGAGGTAAGTTGATTCTCATTGGCGGATTGTGCAGCCCTTTGCACCTTGGTCTGAGCCTGCCTGACCTGAAGTCGCGGCTCAGCTCGGGTCTGACCCTGCAGTTAGTCAGCATGGGCGATGAAGAACGGATTGAATGGCTGGTCTGGAAGGGTCGCCGGCGCGGCTTAGTGATCGAAACCGATGTCGCCGAATTTATCATTCATCGGCACAATCGCAATATGCAGCAGATGGTCGCAACCTTTGATCGCTTGGATTCAGCTTCTCTGGCCGAAAAACGCCGCCTGACCATTCCCTTTATTAAGCAAGTCCTCGATTGGTAACAACCTAGCGAGACCTTAGGTCTGGCTAGGTTGCTTGCCGCTCATCAACAACTAATTGATGAAGGGATTGTTGAATCGATGAAGGGATTGTTTAATCGATGAAGGGATTGTTGCTCGACAGGTGGATCGGGTTTTCAAATTGCGCCAGTTTGATTGCGTCAGGGCTCAGGTCGACCTGATCGGCGCCCATCACCGATTCGCCAAATGAATAGATCGCCTGTAAGCCATTGCTGCGAACCGCCTTATCGACCGATCTCTGCTCTTCCAATACTGCCTCGTTGGCGACTCTATAACGAGTCATAGCCGGCGCACCGTGGCGCGTGGCCATCAGCTCAAGAGTTTTAGCCGGCGAAAGCAACAGCGCACTGGCATTATTGCCGCCGAAGCCCTTGGAATTGATGATGGTGCCCATCATTGATGCGCCGTCCTCCCCGACCGACTGATGATCCATTAAGATATTTAGATTCGAACTGTGCACGTCCTCAGCCAGATGATCGATCGTCTTGATCCCCGGAATCATGCCGGTGTGCCAGACGCCCAGGGCGGCCGTGATTTGATCCGCCGCCGCTGGACCCAGGGAATGGCCGACATAGGATTTGACCGCCGAAACGGACCAGTCTTTGATGGCAAAGGTCTTGGCCACCTCATTGAGAATATGGGATTCAGTAACGCGATTTTGCGGCGTTCCAGTGCCATGGGCCATAACGAAGGTTTTGTCCACATCTTTGCCTAATATACCCTGAGCCAGGGCCGCCGCCTTGGCCATGGTAATGTAGTTACCAATGCCCGGGCCGGAAATGGATTTCTTGTTGGCATCGGCGTTGACAAACACATCTGCGACCGCACCGAAGACGGTGGCACCGAGTTCCAGGGCCAGCTCATCGTCCATCAGAATAAGGAATTGGGCCGACTCGGCCAGGGTGAAGCCGACATTCGATGAGAAGGGTCGGCAGGCTCGGCGGTTGTCCGCCTTGCTGGCATCATCGAGGTCACGCAACTGCTCGTCTTCGGCCAGGGCGCCCATGACGCGAAAACCTTCCATCAGTTCCGGCACGATCGGCGCCTCGGCGTTGCCGACAATAGCGACGCGACACTGGCCCGATTGAATGTCGTGCAGGCCTTGACGCAGGTTGTATAAGAAGGTCGCGCAGGCCCCAGCGTTCGATCCGGTATTGCCGACGCTGTTGATGATATAGCTGTTGATAAAGTCGGCGGACATCTCGGGAAAGCTCAGCGGCATCATCTTCGAACTGACGCGTTTGCCGTTATAGCCGGCCTGTATCAGCCCCTTGAGACCGTATTGATCGAGTTGGCTGAGCGATGAGCCGGCATAGACCGAGACCGCATCGGGCGATATCTTCGCCATAATCGCCTGCCAAGGCATGCCCAGTGACTGAATTGCATCCGAAGCGCCATAGACCGCCATTTGCAAGCCGCGGGGGTGGTGGGCCGAATTATAGTGTTCCGCTGGGTTAAAGCCGGCCGGCAATTGACCGGCCGAAGAGACCTTGGCGCTATAGGTATCGGGGATCACGGTGTCCAAGCGCTCGCTAAGCGTAACCCGACAGGTTTTCGCATCGACATCGTTGACCGTCCAATTGTCGGGCAGGGTATTGGGCATATGGTGTTTTTTGATGGTAAAGCTGACCGGTTCGGCAAAGTTCAACTCTGCCTTTTGGCCGGTGGGCACGGCGCTGGGGTCAAAATGGGTCTGGGCATCGATGCGCCGGATCAGGGTACCGTCGAGTATCGCCTGTCGGGTTTGCGGATGCGCAGGGTCCAGTCCCATTAAAGTGGCTAAATCCTGCCAGGTATCGGCCATCTGGTTTTCGCTGAGTGCTTCATGCACCAAACGCTTGTGGGCGTGGTGCATTGACGTGCGGCCAGCGGCGTTTATGCCGCCAAAACCAACAATGACAGGAAGCTTTTTCATGCGCAAAACCTTAATGTTTTAGAGGCGGTCAATATAGGCATTATCTTGCCGATCTGTTATAACTAAGCGGACATATTATTAAACTATTCGGTCAATTATGAACATTGCGTTTGTGCTATACCCGCAAATTTTGGCCACCGGTGTGTCGATTCCGGTCGAGATGTTTCATGCCGCCGCGTTGGCCGCCGCCAACCGAGGCCAAGGCAATTTGCAACTGAGCTTTGTCGCCGAGCAGAAGGGACCGGTCACGGTCACGGCGGGTCTGCAATTGGTGGCCGATCACGATTTTAACGATACCTTGGATGTCGACTGGTTGTTTATTCCGCCGATGTGGGGCTCGCCCTGGTCGGTGCTCGGCCAACAAACGGCGCTGCAGAGCTGGATCGTCAAGCAATATCAACGGGGCTGTCGATTGATTGCCACCGGCACTGGCGTTGGCCATCTGGCGATGGCCGGTCTAATCACCGGTCGGGTCGCGACCACCCATTGGTACTATCTGCCGCGTTTTAGCCAACGCTTCCCACAGGTTAAATTCCAAAAACAGCATTTCATTACCCATCAGGATGGCGTCTATTGTGCCGGTTCGATCAATGCGCAAACGGATTTAGTGCTCTATTTTATTGAACGGGAATATGGTGCGGCAGCGTTAGCGTTAGTTGAACAGCAGTTTATGCACGAACTCAAACGCACCTTCTCGACCCCGTTCTATGAACCCGGTGGCGGCATCCACGATGATGAAGCGGTGAGTGTGGCGCAAAGCTGGATCCGCAGTCATTATGCGCAGCCGATTAGCATTGGTCAGGTGGCCCAGGCGGCCGGGCAATCGGAGCGCCAGTTGCGGCGTCGCTTTGAACATGCGGTGGGTGAGTCGCCGCAACGGTATCTGTTGCGAGTGCGTATCGAGGCCGCCCAAAGCCTGCTGCGCGAAACCAATCTATTGATGATCGACATCGCCCTGGCCTCGGGTTTTAACGGCTCGGCTTACTTTTCTCGGATCTTTAAAAAGCACACCGCCATGTCGCCCGGTGGCTACCGCACCATGGTACGCAATAAACGCTTCTCGGTCGGTTCAGCAGACTAGTCCATCTGTTCCTCTTGCTTTTGTTTTTCCTTGGCCGCTTTCTTCAGAGGTCGTAACCAGACGACCGTGTAATAGAAGGTCGTCAGGATAAAAGTGCAGATCAGCAGACCGCCGACCAGTCCCTGAGGTGAGACGGTTTTTACCACGCCCCAGACCAGGTATGCCAAGAGGAAAAAGCCCAGCCAGCTGAGGTTGCGGGCATTAGGTGCCATCACGGTGGGAATGAAGAAGAGCAGGGGAAGGATGCTCAGCGCTGCCAAGAACAGACCCGACAGCAGCCATTGGTGCAGCGGCATGCTCGATGGGCTGGGTCCGGACAAGAAGGTGGCGACAAAGCAGGCGACAAAGAGCAATGCAAAATGCAGACGTATTTTTTTGTTGATCTGAGCTTGATTAGTGGTCATTTAGGAGCCTTAAGCTGTAGTGCGCCAAGCGTTTGCCCTGGCCAGTGGCCAGTTTAGCCACCTCGGCACTGAGGTTTTGGTGTTGTTCGCCGGCAATATGAGACACGCCATAGGGCGTGCCGCCCCCGTAATCGCTGTGCAGAGCCGGTTCGCTAAAGGGCACACCGGTGATCAGCATGCCATGGTGGAGGAGCGGGTTCATCATCGACAGTAGGGTGGATTCTTGACCGCCATGGGGTGTGGTGGTGCTGGTAAAGACCGTTGCCGGCTTACCGAGCATTTGGCCGTTGATCCAACTGGAGGTGGTCTGTTCGAGAAAGTACTTGAGTGCCGCAGCCATATTGCCGAAGCGGCCTGGAGACCCCAAGGCCAGACCAGCCGCACCGGCAAAATCCTCGGGTGTGCAATAAAGCGGTCCCTGATCGGGAATGGTATCGATGGCCTTATCAAAGCCCGGACCGACCTCCGGCACGGTGCGCACGCGCGCTTCTATCCCAGCAACTGACTCGATACCGGCCGCCAGCGCCTCAGCCAATTGGGCCACGCTGCCGTGGCGACTGTAATATAAGACTAAAATATAGGGCACCTAGAGTATCTCCAGTAGGGCATCAGTTGGTCGGCCGATGCGCGCACCCTTGGCGGTCACGACTATGGGTCGTTCGAGTAGCTTAGGGTAGGCCGAGATAGCGGCGAAGATGGCCTCGTCTGAGGCCGCGGGCGACAGGCCGGCGAGCGTATATTCGGCGTCTTTGCTGCGCAGCAAATCGTGCGCTGGGCGCTTTAAACTGGCCAATAGGGCGCGCAACTCGATCACGTTTGGCGGGACTCGGCGGTAGTCGCGCAGTTCAATGTCGATGCCCTGTTGCGTCAGCAGCGCGAGCGCCTGACGGGATTTTGAACAGCTGGGGTTGTGATAGATCGTTGCTTTCATCTCGTTCTTGAGTCCTTGTTTTGCCACTAGTTTACCGTCTTTTTCTCTGCACAGGGTAACGGCCGGGCTATTGTTCTTGGTCGCTCAGATCGTCAGTGGGAATGTTTTGAGTAAGCTGATAATAGCGATAAACCCGTTCCAATTCGTTCTGATGCCACATCTGGGCGGCGGCACCATTGTCCAGTCCCTGATAAACTCCCAATTGCATTAATTTCTGAAAAAAGCCTGGGCGAGGGTAGGGTTCCCCGGATTTCTGGATAACCACCGCCGCTAATTGTGGCAGCTCCAAGAGCGCATCATCCTCCTGGCACGCTTCCAACAGCGCGGTGGTTTGACCGATGCTATTGGGCGGCTGAAAGCCCAATTGTGTGGTCAGACTTTTGTAGTCCAGGGTTGCCTCTTTTTGCGCGCACTCAAGAAGTATGGCTCGCAACCGGTTTGTGTCGGGAATTTGAAACATGAGTTACCTGTGCAAGGTTCGATTTTCTGGGGCCAAACGGTCATCAAGTGACTCTTAGGGTCACCTTTACTTCGACCGGCTCGACGCTAAATGTGACGCCACGCTCAGGCCAAGAATAAAGTATTTAATGTGTGAAGTCGTTCCATAATTATCATTTACAGCATGATACGGTTGCGCTCTATACAGAACCTCATCTCAATAATGCAGAGGTTTTGGGGGAGAAAGCAATGAACATGACAAAGCCGTACCAATCGATTCTACGCGTACTAATTGTGGCCACTATTACCGTCTTGTCAGCTTGCAGTCAGGAATTTGGTGGCGATGGTGAGCGCACGGCGGTTATCAATGAGCAGGGCCGGTCACTCTACAATGGCCAATGTGCATCCTGCCACGGTCCCAATGGTGAAGGTGGTTCCGGTGGTGCCCTGATTGCCTGTGCGACCTGTGGCAACGAGGCCTCATTGATCGCCAAGATCGAGCGCGACATGCCCAACAGCAGCAGCCCGATGCACGGCAGCGATGCCGCCGATACGGCGGAATACATTATCGCCGCCTTTAATGAACATGCCAATGGCAAAGTAGAGCGCGCCTTGCCGGGTGTGGCGACCCTGACGCCGAACGAGGCCGTCTACAAACTGGCCTTTGAGCTCGCCGGGCGGCTGCCCACCGATGCCGAAATATCCGCCTTTGCACGGGATTTGGACGGTGAGAAGGCGGTCATGTATGGCTTTATGGAGACCGACTACTTCTACGAACGGCTCAAGGACATGTTCAACGATTCGATGTTGACCGACTACGCTCGGCGCGAGAATACCAATAGTGGTAACTCGGTTGAGAACCTCTTCGCCTCGCTCGAATCGCCGGTGAACGTCGGTCAAAACGCAAAATACGATGTCTATCCTAACCTGAACTGGGAGCAGGACTTTGTCGATGCCATCAGCATCGACGGCAAGATTTCCACCACCTATCTCGATTACTTTACCGATGAAGCCCTGGGCCGCCGACCGATGCTGTTGGTGGAATATCTGGCGCGCAATGATCGTAACTTTAAAGAATTCGTCTCCGCTAAATACACGGTGGTAAACCGCTTTTCCTATGAAGCCCTCGGCGCCGATCGGGCCGGCACGCATGTGCGTATCGTGGATCCCGATTTACCCCTGCCTAACGGCGCATCGGCGGTGGTAACCAATCCGCAGTGGAGTGCCTTTCAGAACGTCACCGAGGTTGAAGAATATCTCGATGTGATCGAGCTCTATGGCAATGTCGGCACTAACGGCGACCATTATGTGGTGCGCGATTTTCCCTACGATCCACGCGATATCAAGGCCGCTCAGCTGTTCTACAATGACGAAAACGGCAATGCCAAAACCGAGGGCGTGCCCCATTCCGGTGTTCTGACCGATGAGGTCTTCCTGAATAAGTACACCGCCACCGAAACCAATAAACACCGAAATCGTGCGCGTATGGTCTATTGGTTCTTTGCCGCCAAGGATCTGCTCGCCATTGAAGGCAATCGCAATGCCGATCTGTTGGAATTCGAGGACTTTGGCAACAATGTCGGTGAGACCGATCCGACCAACTCCAACCCGGACTGTCTGGTTTGTCATGAAATAATGGACGTGGTGGCGGCCGCGTTCGAGAACTACAGCTTGTCGGGCGTCTACGACACGCGCAACCCCGATAATGTGCCCGATCACGACCTAGCCATCAGTTGGGGCCTGAGTTCCGCTAAGATCAAGACCACCGGGACCATCGACCAGAACTACTATTCTCGGGAGCTGCAGTGGTTAGGTGAGCAGGTCGCCAATGATCCGGCCTACTCGCGTGGCATCGCGCAGATGATCCTTAAGGGCCTGACCGGTCAGGATATATTGGGGGAACCGAGTGAGGATTCGCCCGAAGCCTATGTCCAGGCCTATAAAGAACAGGCACGCCTAATTGTGCATGCCGCAGCCGAATTCGAGGCCGATGAGTTCAACATTAAGGCGTTGATCTATGCCATTTCCAAGAGTGCCTACTATCGCTCAACGGGCATGTTTTATAACGATCTGGCTGAGGATTACAGCCAGATAGGCTCATTGCGCTATTTGCCCCCCCAGTTACTCAATCAGAAGCTGCGCGCGCTCAATTCCGGCGGCTGGAATCAATCGCTGCGCCTGGATCAGCTAAATTCACGGCTGTTTATGGGCGGCAAAAATTCCACCGATATATTCCGCGATGCCGATTCGGTGAGCGGAATTATCTCTGCGGTGACCGAACGGATGGCCGTCGAGGAGGCCTGTGACATCGTGCGCAATGAGTTTGGTACCAATCGACTCGAGCGCACGCTGTTTAAATTGGTCGACGATACAACCGATCTGAATGCCAGTTCGGCCAATGCTCGCCAAGGTCAACTTAAGGCGATCCGCGCGACCATTACTCAGCTCTATTTGGCGGTCTTGCATCAGGAGGTGTCATTGGATAGCGAGGAGGTTGCAATCACCTTTGAGCTGTTCCAAACGGTATTGGATGCCAATATCGACTCGCCCTGCAACACCGGTGGCGGTGCGCGAGCGGTGCGCGAAGCCTGGTACGCGGTAATGGTCTATCTAATGACCGATTACCGTTTTATCTACAGCTGATCGACAGGAGATTTGACCATGAATCGCAGAACCTTTCTTAAAAATGCCAGTGCCTCCGGCATGGTGCTGATGGCACCGTTGTCCCTGTCCTTGTCATCCACGGCATCAGCGGCGACCGACCTAAGTCCGGTCGGGCAATACTTCGTCTTTGCCCATCTGGGCGGTGGTTGGGAACCGACCACCTTCTGCAACCCGCACGGCAATAAGCTGCGCTCGACGGTGGGTGTGGAGCTGGGTAAGCAAGCCAGTCAGGTGCGCAATGCCGGCAGTCCGGTCAATCGGTTTCCCGCCTCAGCCATTCGCCGGGCCCAAGATATCTATGCCGGCACCAGCAGCATCGATGCTGATCTGAAGTATGCCCCCTATTTGGGGACCTTCAATCAGGCCGGCGCCGCTGGCGAACTGGATGATGACAGCGCCAATCAGGGCTTAACCAGCGTGCATATTCAACAGATACTCAGTGGCGAGCTAGTCGCCGACCTGTTGACCGCGGCGCCCAGTGCCGGTTTTAGTTGGCAAGGCACCAAGACGGTGGCGCAAATCAGTGTTAATGCTAGGGCTATTATCGAAGGCACGGTGACCACCATCGAATTGGGCGCGATCGCGACCGATGAGTTGGTCGATCGCAACCTAGCGCTAAACGGCACCCAGATGGCGGCCAATCTCTTCGTTTACGATGCCTTTGTCTGTTTGCACGCCGATCAGTTGCGCGTGCTCAATGGCGTCGACAATCGCACCAACTCGCACGATACCGGCACCATGTATGCCGATACCGGCAGCATGAGTGCCGGTTATCCCGACTTCAGCGCGCTCTATGCAGCGGTGCAGGGTGCCGACCGGCCTCTGGCCTGGATGACCGATGGCCGGGGCAACGACGAACCGGCCGGGCTGGTGGCCCGCTCTGCCGCGGCCGATGCCAATTTCTTTGGCATCTTGGGCAATCCGACCAACGATATGGTCGAGCCCTTCGCCAACGCGCTCGATATTGCCCAGACCAAACGCAGCCAACTCCAGGCCAGCCAGGAAAATCTCCCGCTGCGGTCCCAGTACCGCAGCCAACTCTATTTGGTGCGGGATCAAGGCCTTGAATTTGCCGGTGTTGCGGCGCAAATATCCGATCCGGTCGCGGGTTCACCGGCCGACCTTATTCGCCTCGCCGCTGGTGGCAGTGGCACCCGCAACCATATGCGCATCGGTGCGGCCGGTTTTTCCACCGGCATGGCCTCGTCGATGCAGGTTGGCTTTGGCGGTTTTGATACCCATGGCGATCACGACAACAGTCATTATCCGCGTATTCGCACCGTACTGAGCGATTTGCACTATCTGTTTCAAGCGCTCGAGGTCTATGGCGTGCGGCAGCAAACAACGGTGGTTGTGGGGTCGGATTTTGGCCGTACGCCCTGGTATAACGACGGCGATGGCAAGGATCATTGGGCCGTAACCAGCTATATGTTGCTTGGCAATGGCGTTGCCGGTGGCACGGCGGTCAATGCCACCAATGGTCTGATCGAGGCGTTAAACGTCGATCCGGTAAGCATGACGCCGGTGGCCAGTGGCGGCGTTAAGATGACCGCCACCCATTTGCATGCCGAAATGCGCAAGCTGGCGCTGATCGATAGCCATCCTTTCGCCTTACGCTTTCCGCTCGAGGCTGAAGAAATTCCGATCTTCGGCTAGAGCGTGACTAAACTTTAGGGGCCGGTGCCACCTCTGTGTTCGGTTGAGGCGGCCTATGCAAATAGGGCGCGAGGCGAGGGGTCTAACTTGCCAAAATATTTAATAGATTAGAAGTGAACCCTATGATTATGAAAAGCGCAGTTTTAGTGTTGAGTTTGCTGATCTTGAGCGGTTGCAGCACCGTCAGTCCTTGGCAACGGGGCACCCTGGCAAAACCTGAAATGCGGTGGTCGCCCGATGTGCTTGAGAGCACCCTAGACGGCCATATCTATTTTGCCAAAGAAGCCTCGTCCGGCGGCGGTTCTGCCGCGGGCGGCGGCTGTGGATGTAATTAACGCAGGATTGCCCATGAACCAGAAGCTAAAGTTATTGGCCCAGAGTGCCTTCGCCATTCCCGGCATGATTGCGACAGCCCATGCGGCCGGGCCGGCGGCCACGGAAGCCGCCTATCGTTATTCATATTACAGCGAAGATGATAGCCCCGCGGCTCGCGATGATTCCGGTGGCGCCCAGGATCGTTACAAAATTCAGGTACATCAGTTCCATCTGCTCACGCCGCTGACCGATAAACTTGCACTGACCGTCGAAGGCAGCTACGAGACCATGGCCGGTGCATCGCCGGTATACACCTATGTCCCGGCCGGAGAAGACACGGTCTACACGCATTTTTCCGGCGCCTCCCAGGAGCAGCGCTACGACCTAAACGTGAGTGGCCGAGTCTATGGTTCGACCTCGGATCTGGGCGTTGGCGCCTATGTGTCGGTGGAGCGGGATTATCTGGCCGTGAGTGGCTCAGTTGATGGCAGTATTGCCTTGAACGATCAGATGACCACGGTCAGCGGTGGGGTCAGCGGCGGTTATGATCTGATTGAGCCGACCTCCGCCTATGAAGCCGGGTCCACGGCTCAAGCGGCCAATGAACCAGCGCGCTTTGGCGCCAGCGGCCAGAGCAAGTGGCAGGTGTCGGTATTCGAGGGCGTGGGCCAGATTATCGATATGAACACCGCTGTACAGGCCAACCTGGCCTTTACCTATAAGAACGGCTACCTATCCGACCCCTACAGAGACTGTCCGCACGCCGAAAACGTACCCTGTGATATTCGCCCTTCGACCCGTGCGATCGGCATCCTGGGCCTGGGCCTGCGCAAATTCCTGCCCAGTCTCAATGGTGCGCTGCACGCCGATTACCGACTCTTTGTCGATACCTGGGACGTTGCCTCCCATACCGTTGACGTCGATTATTATCAGAACTGGGCGCCTAACTGGCGCCTCTTTACGGCGAACGATATTAAATTTCAATTGAGCCCAGGCATACGCTATTACCTGCAAAGCAGTGGTTACTTTTATGAGGTGCCAGATCTCAACGACAGTATCGGCGGCCAAGTCTATAACACCGATACCAGCCGGTATTACTCCAGCGATCCCCGTTTGGCGCAATACGGAGCCATCGCCTTAAAAACTCGCCTGCGCGTCGATTTTCGCCAGTTTAGTTGGGTCGGTGCCCTGGAACGCTATGTCGCCAATCCGGAATTTGGCTTTAACTCGAGCGAAATCCCCGGCTTACCCACCTTTTGGCGCTTCACCACGGGACTGGATTACCGCTTTTAATGACGCCGGTACTACTCAAACGGCGCTTTAAGGCTATGGGCGGGCCATGCGAATTGAACCTATGGCTCGATCCGGGAGAGCCGGTGGCCAATCAAGCCCTGTTTTCCCAGCTGGAATCCGAACTTGGTCGCTTGGAAGCCAAGTACAGCCGTTTTCAATCGCACAGCCTGCTGTCCCAAATCAACCGCGGTGAATGGAACAATCGGGCGTTGGACGCCGAAACCTGTGGGTTATTAAACTATATCGATCACTGCTTTGAACTGAGTTGTAAACTTTTTGACCCGACTGTCGGCATTTTGCGGCGAGTGTGGGATTATAGTCGGTCTGAGTTGCCCGACCCGGTGGCCTTAGGCCGCTTAATGCCATCGATTGGCTGGCCTAAGCTGGCGTGGACCGGCCACCATTTGCACCTGTTGCCGGGCATGGAACTTGATTTCGGCGGCGTGGTAAAAGAGTTTGCCGTCGATCGGTTGGTGGTAATACTCAAACAACAGGGCGTCTCTGGCCTGGTGAATTTAGCGGGCGATATCGGTACCAGTGCTCTGCAGCCCGGCGACCGACCTTGGCAGGTTGCCATGCGCCATCCGCGCCACACCCAGACCGCCCTGGCCACGCTCGATTTGGCGATCGGCGGCTTGGCCGGCAGCGGCGACTATGAGCGCTTTATCACGGTTGCGGGGCGACGTTATAGCCATTTGTTGCGGCCTGATACCGGTTTTCCGCCGGTTGATGGCTTGGCAGCTATCACGGTGTTAGCCGACAGTTGCTTAATGGCGGGCAGCGTTGCAACCATTGCGATGTTGGCCGGTCCTACCCTGGCCGAGCAAACCGTGCAGGCATGGCTTGATGAGATAAACATACCCTATTTGGCGGTCGATCAGACGCTGAATGTCTTTGGTTCTATTAAGGTGAACGGTTAATGAAAAGACTTGGACTGGTGTTGCTGTTTTTTGTTATGAACAGCGTTTGGGCAGGAGATTTTTTAGCCGTCGATGACGCGTTTAGTGTGTCGGTGGTCGGGGATGGCACAGAGCTGGTCGTGCATGTTGATATTGCCGATGGCTATTATCTCTATCAGGATCGCTATAACCTAATTCCTCAGGATGGCGCTGCGCTGTCCGACGGCCTATTCAGTGATAATGCCAAGGTTAAATACGATCCCAACTTTGATGAAGACATGACGGTTTTCTATCATAGCTTAGACGTTCGCCATCAAATCTTATCGGATCAAGGGCATATTCTGTTGGTCTATCAGGGCTGCGCCGATGCCGGTCTGTGTTATCCACCGCAGAAGCGGCTCTTTTCGCTCAGCGGCGAACCGATAAGGGTCGCACGCTCCGTGCCGTCCTTAGACTTGGATGTCGGCTCCGGTGATGCGGTCGAGCTATCGAGCCCGGTCATTACAGCCAATACCTCGAGCAGCGTGCCCATGTCTGGCCTGACTGTGCTCAGCGCGCTAATCTTTGCGTTAATCGGCGGTCTTATTCTCAATCTAATGCCCTGTGTGTTTCCGGTCCTGTCCTTAAAGGCCATGCATATGGCGCAATTTGGACAAGACTCTGCGCACACGCGCAACCATGGTCTGGCTTACACCGCTGGGGTGGTGATCAGTTTTATCGCGGTTGCGGGTCTGTTGCTGTTGATTCGGTATTTTGGTGAATGGGTCGGCTGGGGTTTTCAGTTGCAATCGCCGTTTTTCGTCGCCTTCTTAGTGTTGTTGTTCTTTGGCATGGCCTTGACCATGACCGGTTATATTGAAGTTGGCCAGAATCTAATGGGCGTGGGGCAGGGGCTAACCGAAAAATCAGGCTTGACCGGCTCCTTTTTTACCGGGGTATTGGCCACCGTGGTCGCCACCCCCTGTACGGCACCCTTTATGGGCTCGGCTATTGGCTTTGCTTTGCTGCAGCCGGCCTATGTCAGCCTATTGATCTTTGCGGCCATGGGCCTGGGTTTGGCGTTGCCAATTCTAGCGATCAGCTATGTGCCCGCCTTAGTGAAGAGGATGCCCAAACCCGGTGCCTGGATGGATCAATTTCGCCAGTTGATGGCATTCCCGCTCTATGCCACCGCGCTCTGGCTGCTCTGGGTGTTGGTTGAATTGCAAGGCTCGAACGCCCTATTGAAGGTGGGCCTGGGCTTGATTTTGTTCAGTTTGGCGATTTGGCCTGCTCTGACCGTGTTGCCGGGCCAAGCGCGGGGCAAGATCTGGTTCAAGCGTTTGACCCGCCTGTTGTTACTGGTGACCGCGCTCTCGATGATCCTGGATCAGCGCCGTAGCGTCGATATCTGGCAAGACTATTCCGCCGCTCTGGTCAGTCAATCCTTGGCCGAGGGTAAGAGTGTGTTTGTCGATGTGACCGCGGCCTGGTGCATTACCTGCAAAGCCAATGAACGCGTAGCACTGTCGGGTAAGCGCTTTGAACGCTTGGTCCGTGATAACGAGATAGTCTTGATTCGAGCCGATTGGACCAATCCATCGCCAGCGGTTGATGCACTGATTGCCGGTTTTAATCGAGATGGCGTGCCGCTCTATGCCTTTTACTCGCAGGGTGATCCGGTAGCGCAGATCTTACCGCAGTTGTTGACCTATGGTCTGGTCGAGGAACTGTTTTCATCGGCAGCGCTTAAATAGCCTTAATTGCCGTCCATCGCGGGCCCGCCGGCCCGCTCATAGCCCACCTCCGTAGTCTTGAACACACCGTTTCGGCCTAATCGAGTAACCTTATTGAGGTAGATTTGAGCAACCGCTCTGCCAACAGCAGAGGTGGGTCGGTTTTGCCCCAATCTTCAGTTACACTGTACCCCTGACCGGTAGGGTGGCAGGTTTTTTAACTATAGTGCCGTACTGTTTGACCGTAATACCGGTCCAACTTTTTTCATATTAGGGTTTTTATTTTGGATCGACTTTACACACCGGCCATCCTGGATATTGAAGCATCGGGTTTTGGCAAGGGCAGCTACCCCATTGAAATTGGTGTTGCCGCGGAGACAGGCGAGGTTCATTCCTGGCTGGTGTTACCGCAACCGGACTGGACCCATTGGCGTGAAGAGGCGGCCAGCCTGCATCTGATTTCCAGGGAAGAATTGCTCTCAGATGGGGTGGCACCGACCACTATCGCGAACGAATTGAACGCGCTCTTTGAAGGCCAAACCCTCTATAGCGACGGCTGGGGATTTGATTCGGGCTGGTTGAGTCTGTTGTTCTATGTCGCCCGAAAAACCATGCTCTTTCGCTTGGACACCCTGCCCAAAATAATGTCCGACGATCAGTTGGCGCAATGGGATGAAACCAAAGCGCAACTGCGCCAGAGCAACGAATGGGTGCATCATCGGGCGGGTATAGATGCGCGTTTACTGCAGTTGACCTACAAAAAAACTGCCATAGATGAGCAACTGCGTAAGGCCTGAAGGCTCAGCCGGGACGTAGATAGCCGCATCTGTTGAGGGCTGAGTGTTATCCACTAGTCTCAATCGAATAGGCAATCGCCACAGCGGTTGCCAGATACTACCTTGAAGGGTCGCAAGCATGTCTATTCAAAACCAAATCGAACAAAAACTAGCCGCCTTCGCACCGACCTTTGTCACCGTGGAAAATGAGAGTCACAAACACTCGGTACCAGCCAACAGCGAAACCCATTTCAAGGTGGTGCTGGTCAGCGAGCAATTCGCATCAATCCGCCGGGTTGCGCGCCATCAACAGGTCTACCAGGCGCTCAGTGCTGAATTGGCAGGGCCAGTGCATGCCCTGGCCCTGCATCTCTATACGGCCACCGAGTGGGCCGGACAAGCGCCGGCATCACCCGATTGTCTGGGTGGCGGACGCTAAAGCCCTAAGACGGGGCGTGGAAGAGCAGATAGATATCGGTTAACAGCTCAGGGATGTCGTTGAACATCTGGGTCAATAACTCAGGCTGGCTGTAGAGTTTTTGGAAGTCCGGTTCATCCACAAAGAAGCCTGAAGCGGTCTCAATGGGTAGTAGCAACATCGCTAACTGCTCCTCTTCCTCATGTTGCCAAGCTTCGGGTCGCTCAAAGACCACTTCCATAAAGCCCTGACACCAGGCCTCCATATCGGACTCTTCATAGTCCAGGGTTGGTTCAAAGGTGACCGAGAGGTTAGAGTCCGAATAGAGCTCATCACCGATCTGCTTGTAGAGATCACTGCAGCCCTGGGCAAAGGCCTGTGCCTCGCTCTCCGGCAAATCAGTCAGTGGCTGATCGATGGCCGATTGCAACCACTCATCTGAAAGCGGTTCACTGCACAGGAAGAGGGCGGTTAAAAAGCCATGCAGGCCGTGGAAATCGAAACAATCTTCTGAGCGCTGCTCAGAATCCAGCCAATCGGCTATCTGATCTATATCTAAAGGAGTCATAGGTTTTTCAAACTGGAAAAAAACACAGTATATCGTTAAATTGGACCGTTGCCGAAATTCATTCTGCAAACAGACTGTTAATCGATCGCGGCGCTCGTTACAATCGCGCTCTATTTTTTGTCTCCTTGGCACAGCGGATAGCGCGGCTCCCTCCTAAGGAGCAGGTCAGAGGTTCGAATCCTCTAGGGGACACCATTTCTATAGACTGTTGGGTCGTGTCTTAGCGGCCAACTTTGAGAGGTTATATGTCCGGTACATTGGCGATCATCGGCGGCACAGGTTTAACAGAACTGCCCGGCCTGACCATTTCTGCGGCGCATGACATTCAGACGCCCTTCGGTGCACCCTCAGCGCCGGTATTGGAAGGCGAGCTCAATGGCTTGCGGGTGCTGTTTATCGCGCGCCACGGCCACCCGCACAAAATTCCACCGCACCAAGTGAATTATCGGGCTAACCTATGGGCCTTGCAGAAGCTTTACGCGACCGATGTCATTGCCGTCAATGCGGTTGGTGGGATCTCGAAAAACATGAAACCGGGTACTTTGATTTCCCCGGCGCAGATCATCGACTATAGCTTTGGGCGTGAATCGACCATCTTTGATGGCGAATTTGCCCCGCTATCCCATATCGACTTCAGCTTCCCCTACACCGAGACATTGCGTGCCGAGTTAGTCCGATCGGCAGCCAAGGTCGACCAAAAGGTGATTAATGGCGGCGTCTATGGGGTGTCGCAAGGCCCTCGGCTTGAAACGGCCGCGGAAATCTTCCGTATGGAGCGCGATGGCTGCGATATAGTGGGTATGACCGGCATGCCCGAAGCCTGCTTAGCGCGCGAACTCAAGCTCAACTTTGCGAGCCTGGGCCTAGTCGTCAATTCCGCGGCGGGCAAGGGTGCCAGCGCCATCACGCTCAAGGATATTGACGATCATCTGTCCGCCGGTATGCAGCGGGTGCGGCTTATACTCAGTCAGTTAGTGGTCGATTTCTATCAAAGCTAGCCAAGCAAGAATAAAAAAAAGCAGCCTTGGCTGCTTTTTTTTGGTCCGAACCTAGGGGCTAGGGCGCGGCCTTACTGGATTTTAATCGGGGTGATCAGGATCAATAGGCCAAACTCGGGGTTGTCTAAATAATGGATTTCCTTGCTGCGCATGCGGCGGTTCTCGCTCAGTTGAACATCTCGTACGGAGATGAAAAATTGACCGGACTCATTACCGGCCTGGCCATTGGGCAGTAGGTCCGCACTGACCAGGGGTATTCCGGCCAGGCTATTGATCACTGGTCCGCTGCCGTCGCTGCTTTCGACCAGATTGAACGGATCGGTGCTTTCTATGTAATCGATCAGGTGTAGATCGGTACTCAGGTGCAGGTAGCGCTCAACATAGAGGGTGATATAGCCTTGTAACTCAAATTGACGGCCAAAGCGTTCACCGCCATCAATACGGATCGGAATGACCTGGTCGCGACCGGGTACCGGTTGATTCCAAGCTTGATGAAAGAGAATCTCATAGCGCGAATCGCGCGCAATTTTGTTACGCGCGCCAAGCAATTGCTGTTCGGCCTCCGTCAGGGCCATAAACGAAGCCAAGCGCTCAACCGCAACCGGCTCGTTCAGGTCAATAATCGCGTCGGCGGGGGTGTCCTCGATCAGGTCGATCAGATCGATCTCGTCGACGCTGTCGGTGGGCACGTCGGACAAGACTTCCAGTTCAATAAAGGCGGATGGCTGCTGAATATCTGCAAAAACGGGCCACAATTCAGGATTGTCGGTATCGATTGGCGGATTCTTGAAGATCAAGACCTCCACTTGAAACCAACGCTCCGGCTCAGCGCTTGCGGTGCTGTCTTCAGCATAACTAAAGGGGAGCGTAAACAGTAAGAACAGGGCAATACTAAGGGGAAGCTTCATCAAACGTCTCGTAACACTCATTGGGTAATTTTAGCCAGAATCTGCTCTATAGTGGCAAATCGCTGATCGGCTGTCTCGGTTTCGATTGTAAATTTCAATTGGGTACCCTTGGCCAGGCCATAACGATGGGGTTCGGCCTGGACCAATTGCACGATCTTAATCGGGTCGACGACGGTTTTGCGACCAAAGTCGATCGTGCCGAAGCGGTTATTCATATCCACCCGATCAATGCCCAAGGTTTCCAATGAAATGCGCAGCACCGTCTGTTGGCAGAGGTTTTTAACTTGGTCGGGCAACAAGCCAAAGCGATCGATCATTTCGACCTGTAGCTCGCGCATGTCGGCGGTGTTTTTAACGCTGGCGATGCGTTTATACATCGACAGTCGAGAATTGATATCGAAGATATAAGCCTCTGGGATGAGTGCCGGGATGCGTAAGTTGACCTCCGGCCCCTGTTTGTCGATGTCGTCCAGAGACAGATGCTCGCCTTTTTTAAGCGCGGTAACCGCCTTGTTGAGCAGCTCCAGATAGAGCGAGAAACCGATGCCCTCGATGTGGCCACTCTGTTCTTCGCCGAGCAATTCCCCGGCGCCGCGGATTTCCAGATCGTGGGTGGCGAGCGTAAAGCCAGCACCGAGATGTTGCGATTCAGCAATCGCTTCGAGCCGTTTTTGGGCGTCGCGCTTTAGGGCTTTCCAAGGTGGCGTCAGCAAATAAGCATAGGCCTGATGATGCGACCGGCCGACCCGGCCGCGCAACTGATGCAGTTGGGCCAAGCCAAACTTGTCGGCGCGTTCGATGATGATGGTATTGGCACTGGGTACGTCGATGCCCGTTTCGATAATAGTCGTGCAGAGCAGGACATTGAACCGTTTATGATAGAAGTCGCTCATGATGCGTTCCAGCTGCCGTTCCGGCATCTGGCCGTGTGCGGCCACGATGCGCGCCTCGGGCACCAGTTCTTGTAGGTACTGCGCCATCTTATTGATGGTGCTGACCTCATTGTGCAGCATATAGACTTGCCCGCCGCGCAAGATCTCGCGCAAAATTGCTTCTTTAACCAGGGCATCGTCCTTTTCGCGCACGAAGGTTTTTACCGACAGCCGGCGCGCCGGTGGCGTGGCGATAATACTCAGATCGCGCACTCCGGACATCGACATATTCATTGACCGCGGTATCGGCGTGGCTGTTAGGGCCAATATATCGACATTTGCACGCAGCGCCTTAATGGTTTCCTTTTGGGTGACTCCGAAGCGATGCTCTTCATCGATAATCAATAGGCCCAGTTGCTTCAGTTTGATCGATTTTTGCAGCAGCTTGTGAGTGCCGATGACGATATCGACCTTACCGTCGGCCAGGCCGTCGATAACCAATTTGGTTTGCTTAGCGCTGTTGAATCGGCTTAGAACCTCTATGCGGAAAGGCCAGTCGGCAAAGCGATCCTGGAAACTTTCAAAATGCTGTTGCGCCAGTAGGGTGGTGGGTACCAGGATGGCGACCTGTTTACCATTGTTGGCGGCGACAAAGGCCGCGCGCATGGCTACTTCGGTTTTACCGAAGCCGACATCGCCACACACCAACCGGTCCATGGGTCGAGCCTGTTTCATATCTTGCAGGACCATTTCGATGACCGAGGCCTGATCGTCGGTTTCTTCAAAGCCAAAACCGGCGGAAAACTGTTGATACTCGATATCATCGAGAGTGAAGCCAAAACCGCTTTGGGCCGCCCGGCGGGCGTATATTTCGAGCAGCTCAACGGCGGTGTCACGGATCTTCTCGGCCGCCTTGCGCTTTGTCTTGACCCAATGGTCATTACCGAGCCGGTGCAGCGGTGCAAAATCGGCATCGGCACCGGAATAACGGCTGATCAGATGCAAGCTGGCGACTGGCACATAGAGCTTGGCGGCTTGGGCATATTCCAGGGTCAGGAACTCCTGAACTTGGCCGTCCATTTCCAGCGTTTCAAGTCCTCGATAGCGGCCGATACCGTGATCCAAATGCACCACTGGGGTACCCGGATGTAGCTCGGTTAGGCTCTTGATGATCTGTTCATTGTTATCTGTTAGCGTCTTCTTGCGTCGCCGCCGCTGCGAGACATACTCGCCAAACAGCTGTGCTTCGCTGATCAGGGTGATCTTGGGGTCAATCAGAGTCAGGCCACTGGATATCGGCGCAATGCTAACACCGATTTGGATGGCGCTATCGCCGAGAAAGGCACTAATGGAATCGCAATCGGTAGGTCGCACCCGAATGCGGCCGAGCAACTCGCGCAAGGCCTCGCGCCGGCCGGCCGATTCGGCACAAAACAGCACACGATGTTCGGTTTCTTGCAAGAAACACTCGAGTTTACTCAGGGGCTCTTGCGCGCGATGGTCGATCGGATAGTTTTCCGGTGCCAAAATGGCTTGATTGTAGCGGCCTTGCTGGTCTGCTGAGGCATGGCGAGCCAAGATTAGGCGTGGAAAGTGCCCCAGATGGGCAAACAACTGTTCTTTCGGCAAAAACAGTTCGTTTGGTGTCAGGATGGGGTTGCGAACATCGTGCCGACGATTTTCATAGCGGCTTTCGATGTCGAGCCAATACCGTTCAAAGGTCGCGGTCAGGGTTGCGGAGCTGGCGATCAGCGTGCCCTCGGGCAGGTAATCGAACAGGGTTGAGGTTTCTTCGTAAAATAATGGCAGGTAATATTCGATGCCGGGACTTGGGATGCCATTGCTGACATCTCGGTAGATGGCATTCTTGCTGAAGTCGGTATCGAATCGGGCGCGAAAATTCTGCCGAAACATATTGATCCCGGCCTCGCTCATCGGCACCTCACGGCCCGGCAATAACTGGATCTCATCGACCTTTTCGGCGCTGCGCTGGGTGTCTGGGTCAAACCAGCGAATCGACTCTATTTCATCATCAAACAATTCGATTCGGACCGGCAATTTGGAACCCATCGGGAAAACGTCCAGCAAGGAGCCCCGCACAGTGAACTCGCCGTGCTCAAAAACGGTATCAGAGGCACGATACCCGGACTTTTCGAGCTGACGACGCTGTTGGTCCAAATTGAGCGACTGGCCGACACGCCAAGCAAAACTGCCGCCTTGAATCGCCGAGTAGGGCGCCAGGCGGTGCACGGTATTAGCTGCGGTCGACAAAACGATAGCTTTGGGTCGACTGGCCAGTAGGTTTAAGACCCGCAAGCGCTCCGAGATAATGTCTTCATGGGGCGAGAAGTTGTCAAAGGGCAGGGTTTCCCAGTCGGGAAAGGTCAAGATGTCCCAGTCGCGCTCCTGATGATAGGCCTCCAGATCCGTAATCAGGGCCTCGAGCTCGGATGGGGAGTCGACAATACACAACAGCGTCTGTTGGTGTTGTTCCATGATCTCCCCAAGTGCGAAAGCAATGGCGCTGCCACTGAGATTAGCAATTTCGCGAATATCGCCAGTTTTGGTCGGTAACTGAAATGTTAAGTAAGTCATTTTAGGAGGCTTTTAGGGTCATCAGAACGAATCGAAGGCGAATCCTAGCCAAATTCTTCCTGAGGTGCGAGTTTTCTACTGAATTTGCCCACATTCTTGAAGGCATCGCACTGATAAACGATCAAAATAAGAGTAACTGTGCCATAAATGACGAGTATCTAGGCATTTCACCTGTAGCCTTCTAAAGGCTGGATCACTATACTAGTCGTCGAATTTTGGGGGGCTGTGCTGCGCTTTGCAACGATGCAAGAGCAGATCGCCTGAAACAAATTTGACAGCAACAGTTCCCGAACAGGGCTACATAGCACTGTTTATGGGTGATCTGAGCAAGTCAGCGGATAAAATAATATGATAACCATCAAAAAAGGACTCAACCTACCGATCTCCGGCGCACCGCGCCAGGAAATCTCGGAAGGTCGTTCAGTGCGTTCCGTGGCCCTAGTCGGCTATGACTATCATGGCATGAAGCCAACGATGTTGGTCCGTGAAGGCGATTCGGTTAAGAAAGGCCAAGCCGTTTTTTCTGATAAGAAAAATCCCGGGGTGCTTTTTACCGCACCCGCTTCGGGCGTCGTTGCGAAAATAAACCGGGGTGCCCGTCGGGTGTTCCAGTCAATCGTGATCGATGTTCAGGGTGACGAGCAGGTTAGCTTCAAACAATACAGCGCTGCTGAGCTGGTGGCTTTGCCGGTCGCTGATCTGGTGGGTCAATTGGTTGAATCCGGTCTGTGGACCGCCTTTCGTACCCGTCCTTATTCCAAGGCCCCGGCAATAGACGCGCAACCGTCGGCGATCTTTGTGCAGGCGATGGATACCAATCCCTTAGCCGTTGATCCGGTCGTGGTCATCGCGGAGCAGAGCGAAGCGTTCGCGCTTGGTTTGACGCTGCTGACGAAGCTAACAGCGGGCAAGGTTTGGCTCTGTAAGGCCGCCGGTGCCAAGATACCTAGCGCTGAGGGTGTCACCGTTGAAGAGTTTAGCGGCGTTCACCCAGCCGGAAATCCCGGCACTCATATCCATTTTCTGGCACCGGTGTCGGTCAAAAGAACGGTTTGGACCATTGGTTATCAAGATGTGATCGCTATCGCCAAACTGTTCTCAACCGGACAACTCGATACCAGTCGAGTGATTGCCATCGCCGGTCCCCAGGTAAAAGAACCTCGCCTGATTCGGACCCTGCTCGGCGCTTCCCTGGCGGAATTAGCTCAAGACGAACTCAAGCCCGGCGAAAACCGCCTGATTTCCGGTTCTGTCTTCGGCGGTCACGCCGGCTTGTCGGTCACCGAGTTCCTCGGTCGTTACCACACTCAGCTGAGTGTCTTGGAAAATGACTATTCTCGTCCGATGGTCCATTTCTTGCGGCTTGGTACCCATATGTATTCGGTCAAGAATACCTATGTGTCGAGTTTGTTCAAAAACAAACTCTTCGATTTCACCACGTCGACCAACGGTTCCGAGCGCAGTATGTTGCCGATTGGTCAGTATGAGAAAATCATGCCGTTGGACATTTTACCGACTCAATTGTTGCGCGCCTTAGTTTGCGGCGACCTGGAGTCGGCCGAGCAATTGGGCGTTTTAGAATTGGATGAAGACGATCTGGCTCTGTGTACGTATGTATGCGCAGGCAAATACGAATACGGTCCAATCCTTCGGGATACCTTGACTAAAATAGAGCTGGAGGGTTAATCATGGGACTTCGAGCTTATTTAGATAGAATCGAGCCTCAGTTTCACAAGGGCGGCAAATTAGCTCCCCTATATCCATTGTACGAGGCCATCGATACGGCACTGTACAAGGTCAATTCCATGACCAATACCACTTCGCATGTGCGCGATGGCATGGATCTTAAACGAATCATGATCATGGTTTGGTTGTTTGTTTTTCCGGCCATGTTCTGGGGCATGTGGAACCTGGGTTATCAGGCCAATACGGCTCTAGCCAGTGGTGCGGGAGTAATGCCGCAAGACTGGCATCAGGGTTTAATTCTGTTGCTATCGGGCAACGATCCGGCCAGCCTCTGGGATAATTTCTGGTACGGCGCGGTCTACTTCTTACCGATCTACATAACCACCTTTGCTGTGGGTATCTTTTGGGAAATTCTCTTTGCTTCGATCCGTGGCCACGAGGTGAACGAGGGTTTCTTTGTTACCTCGATTCTTTTTGCCCTGATCTGCCCACCGACCATACCCCTTTGGGCCGTTGCGCTGGGTATCAGTTTTGGCATCGTCGTCGGCAAAGAAGTATTTGGCGGCACGGGTAAGAACTTTCTCAACCCAGCTCTGACCGGTCGTGCGTTTCTCTACTTTGCCTATCCGGCCTCTATGTCCGGTGACGCAGTCTGGACTGCGGTCGACGGTTTTTCCGGTGCTACCGCACTGAGCATTGCCGCCGCCAATGGCCTGATCGATAACGCGTTAGGCGGTCTCACTTGGATGCAAGCGTTCCTGGGCATTCAACAGGGTTCGGTAGGCGAAGTTTCAACGCTGATGATCTTGCTCGGCGGTACCGTTCTGATGGTTATGGGCATTGTGCAGTGGCGGATCGTGTTTGGCGTTTTGGTCGGCATTATCGGCACCTCCCTGTTCTTTAATCTGATTGGCTCAGACACTAACCCGATGTTTAACTTGCCTTGGTATTGGCATTTTGTAATCGGCGGTGTAGCTTTCGGTACTATCTTTATGGCGACCGATCCGATTTCATCATCGATGACTAACGAAGGCAGAATTTGGTTTGGTGTCTTGGTCGGCCTGATGGCAATTATGATTCGTGTTGTCAATCCTGCCTATCCTGAGGGCATTATGTTGGCTATTTTGTTTGCCAATATTTTTGCGCCAACCATCGATTATTTCGTGACTCAACGAAACGTGAAGCGGAGACTCGCTCGTGGCTAAAAATAAAGACTCCATCCAATATGTATTCACCGTCGCCTTTGCCGTCTGCATGGTGTGTGCGATCGTGGTAGCAACATCAGCGGTGGTCTTGCGGCCGCTGCAAGTTGAGAATAAAGAGCTCGATCTGAAGCGCAACATTCTCGCGGCCGCCGGTCTTATGGAAGACGGCAAGACGGTTAAAGAGCTGTTTGCCTCCATCGAGACCCGTCTGGTGGACATCAGTGAAGGCCAGTTTTCGACTGACTTCGATGTCGACACCTTTGACTCAGTCAAGGCTGTATCCGATCCTGCGTTAACTGACGCGCTGGACAAGGTGACTGATATCGCCGACATCAAGCGGCGTGAAAAGTATGCCGAAGTCTATCTGGTGCGCGGTACAAACGGTGACATTGAAACAGTCGTGCTGCCCATTCGAGGCTACGGCCTGTGGTCTACCCTCTGGGGCTTTATTGCGCTTGAAAGCGACTTTAATACCGTCGCCGGTTTGGGCTTCTACTCCCATGCTGAAACGCCGGGTCTAGGCGGTGAAGTGGATAATCCGAAATGGAAGGCTCAGTGGCCTGGCAAGAAGATCCTCAATGAAACGGGCAATATGGCCATTGAAGTGACCAAGGGCGGGCAAGCGGATGCCGCTAGTCCTTACCAGGTTGACGGCCTATCGGGCGCTACCTTGACGACTCGTGGCGTCGACAACCTAGTGCAGTTCTGGCTCGGTGATAATGGCTTTAAACCATTCCTTGATCAGCTCAAAACAGGAGGGGCGTAAGATGTCCGATACTCGTAAGGTCCTGTTGTCCCCTATATTCGACAACAATCCAATTGCCCTGCAAATTTTAGGCATCTGTTCTGCACTTGCGGTGACCACTAGTTTGAAAGTAACCCTGGTGATGTGTATTGCACTAACTTTGGTTACGGCATTTTCAAACTTCTTTATCGCCTCGATTCGAAACTACATCCCGAGCAGCATTCGAATCATCGTTCAGATGACCATTATTGCGTCGCTGGTGATCGTGGTGGATCAGGTATTGAAAGCCTACGCCTATGATATTTCCAAGCAGCTATCGGTGTTTGTCGGTCTGATTATCACCAACTGCATCGTGATGGGGCGTGCTGAAGCCTTCGCGATGGCCAACCCACCGATTCCCAGCTTTTTAGACGGTATCGGCAATGGACTGGGCTACAGTGTGGTGCTGATATTTTTAGCCGCTATTCGTGAGTTGTTCGGCGCGGGTAAATTGTTGGGTTACAACATTCTGCCGCTGGTCAAAGACGACGGCTGGTATATTCCCAACGGACTGTTGTTACTGCCGCCCAGCGCGTTCTTCCTGATTGGTGGTTTTATCTGGCTCATCCGTACTCAACGCAAAGATCAGGTTGAAGCGGTGGATTATCGCTTAGCCAAGCAGAGCCATAAGGAGGCCGTGTAAATGGAAGGCTTAATCAGTTTATTTATCCGCGCGGTCTTTGTTGAAAACATGGCCCTCGCTTTTTTCCTAGGCATGTGTACCTTCTTGGCTCTGTCGAAAAAAATGTCCGCGGCCATCGGTCTGGGCATTGCCGTAATCGTGGTGCAAACCATCACGGTACCGGTCAACAATCTTCTGTTTACCTTTGTGCTGCGTGAAGGTGCTTTAGCTTGGGCCGGCTTTCCTGAAGCCAACCTAAGTTTCTTGGGCTATCTGAGCTATATCGGCGTGATCGCTGCGATAGTCCAGATTTTGGAGATGGTGTTAGATCGATTTTTTCCAGCCCTTTACAACGCTCTAGGCGTCTTCCTGCCGTTGATTACCGTTAACTGTGCCATCATGGGCGGGTCCCTGTTTATGGTCGAACGCGGTTACAACTTCAGTGAAAGCGTCGTCTACGGTATAGGCTCGGGTGCTGGTTGGGCATTGGCGATCATTGCATTGGCCGGTATTCGTGAAAAATTAAAGTACAGTGACGTTCCTGATGGACTGCGCGGACTGGGCATTACCTTTGTTACCGTCGGCTTAATGTCTTTAGGCTTTATGTCTTTTTCTGGTGTATCACTGTAAAAGCTGAGGGGAAGTAAGAGATGACTACAGAAATACTATTAGGCGTCGTTCTATTCACCGCGATTGTTTTTTTGTTGGTGGCCGTTATTTTAGCGGCACGTGCCAAACTTGTTAACAGTGGCGATGTGACCATCGATATCAACGATGCGGCGGATCGGAAATTAACCGTCGCCGCGGGCGGTAAACTGCTGCAGACCCTGTCGGCCAACGGTGTGTTCTTATCGTCGGCCTGTGGCGGTGGCGGAACCTGTGCACAATGTAAATGCATGGTGACCTCCGGCGGCGGCAGTGCCTTGCCAACGGAAGTCCCGCATTTCACCAAGGGTGAGTTGCGCGAAGGCTGGCGTCTGTCCTGCCAGGTCGCCGTTAAAGAAAACATGACCATTCAGGTCGACCCGGAAGTGTTTGGCGTGAAGAAATGGGAATGTACTGTAATGTCCAACCCCAACGTCGCCACCTTTATCAAGGAATTGACCCTCAAATTACCGGAAGGTGAAAGTGTTGATTTCCGCGCCGGCGGTTATGTTCAGCTCGAATGCCCACCCCATGAAGTATTCTATAAAGACTTTGAAGTCGATGAAGAATACCGCGCGGACTGGGATAAGTTTAACATCTGGCAGAATAGCTCTAAGGTGACTGAACCGGTGATTCGGGCCTATTCGATGGCCAACTATCCCGATGAAGTCGGCATCGTGAAATTTAATATTCGTATTGCGACGCCACCACCGGGCACCAGCCTTCCGGCCGGACAGATGTCTTCCTATACCTTTAGCCTCAAGGCAGGTGACAAGATTGACGTATACGGTCCCTTCGGTGAGTTTTTTGCTAAGGAAAGTGAAGCCGAAATGGTCTTTATCGGCGGCGGAGCTGGTATGGCGCCGATGCGCTCACATATCTTTGACCAACTCAAACGCATTGGCAGTAAGCGCAAGATAAGCTTCTGGTATGGCGCACGCTCAATGCGTGAGGCTTTCTACCAAGATGAATATGACATGCTTGCCGCTGAAAATGAGAATTTTGATTGGCATCTGGCGCTGTCTGATCCGATGCCAGAAGACAATTGGGACGGTTACACCGGTTTTATTCACAACGTTTTGTTTGAAAATTATCTCAAAAATCACGAAGCCCCCGAAGATTGTGAGTTCTACATGTGTGGCCCTCCGATGATGAATGCGGCGGTGATCAAAATGTTGGAAGATCTGGGTGTTGAGCGTGAAAATATCCTCTTGGATGACTTTGGTGGTTAAACCCTGTTAGCGAGCGTTGGATGTTAAAGCACCTCTTAAAGCCCGTATTGTCTGTCTGCCTAAGTGTATACAGCCTTACGGGCTGTTCTGTTTCTGAGCCCTTAGAAGTCCAAACTCTGTTTGGCTATGCCATGGGGACCAGTTATTCCGTTAAATTAGTGAGTACTCTGTCCGAAGCGCGCGGTTTGCAGCTGGGCGTCGAGGGAGTCCTGGCCGACATCAACAATCGCATGTCGACCTATTTGCCACGATCTGACCTATCAATCTTCGCAGCTGCGCCGGTAAACAGCCCGGTAGCGGTCGACGCAAAAACCATTCATGTGGTTGAGCGAGCATTGCAAATAGCCGAGGCCACCGACGGTTACTTCGATCCAACCGTGGCGCCACTGGTCGATCTGTGGGGTTTTGGGCCCATAGTCGGTCAATCGGATCTGCCCGACCTCGCTGAGCTAGAGCAGCTGCAGACGCAAGTCGGTTACGCACAGTTGGTGGTCAACGAGGAGGCCGAAACCTTGACCAAACTGGCCCCGCGCGCGCTGGATTTGTCAGCCATTGCCAAGGGCTACGCGGTCGATCTGGTGGCCGACTATTTGGGTCAAAAAGGCTTTGCCAATTACCTGGTCGAGGTTGGTGGTGAGATGCGTTTTTCCGGCACCAAACCGGATCGGGTTGCCTGGCGCATTGCGATCGAGAATCCCGATTCAGCGAGTCGTTCGGTGTTTCGAATTCTCGAAATCAGTACTGGGGCGGTGGCAACCAGCGGTGATTATCGTAATTTTTTTGAAGTGAATGGACAGCGTTACAGCCACACCATTGATCCCAAAACGGGTTACCCGGTGGTGCACGATCTAGCGTCAGTGACCGTTGTCACGCCCCTTTGTATCGATGCCGATGCCTATGCCACGGCCTTTATGGCTATGGGTAAGGAGCCGGCGCTGAAACTGGCTGAGGCGAAAAATTTGGCTGTCTTGTTGATCTACAAGGAGGGTTCAACCTTCCGATCCTGGCAGTCGAGTCAATTTACCGCGCAATTTGGTTTGTTAGCAACGAATATTTAGGAGAGTAATATGTTGGATACGATTTTAGTAGTTTTCGCCTTTATGCTCACGGTTGTAGGCCTTATGGCCGTTGGCGTGATCTTTGGCCGTAAGCCTATTGCCGGTTCCTGCGGCGGTATGGCAGCCATCGGCATGCTATCGGAATGTGATGTCTGTGGTGGCGATGAAAGCATATGTGATGAAGAGAACAAGGTGACCGGTAAGAAATCTTCCACACCCTTATCTTATGACGCGAGCAAATAACGTTACCTGGAGTTTTAATGTCGGAACATAAGTATGATCTAGTGGTAATAGGCAGCGGGCCCTCGGGTGAAAGTGCGGCCATGAACGGCAGTAAGGCTGGGTTGAAGGTAGCTGTTATCGATGCCCGCAGCGAGGTTGGCGGTAACTGCACCCACAAGGGCACCATCCCATCCAAGGCGTTGCGCCACGCTGTTCATCAGATTATGCAATACAACCGCAATCCCATGTTCCGCAACATGTCTGAACAAAAATGGTTATCTTTCGCACAGATCCGTTTGACGGCGCAAAAGGTGACCGAGAAGCAAACTGCCATGCGCGCCCGGTTTTACGCCCGTAATAAGGTGGACTTGTTCTTTGGCCAGGCCAATTTCCAAGACAACCAAACTATTTTAATTGAGCTGGAGAACAATAAGGTCGAGACGCTCAAGGCGACCAATATTGTGATTGCCACCGGTTCTCGGCCCTATCGTCCGCCCGAAGTCGACTTTACGCATCCATTGATTTTCGATAGTGACACCATCCTTGACTTGGCTACGACCCCACGCAACATCGTGATATATGGCGCCGGAGTCATTGGCTGTGAATATGCTTCGATCTTCAACGGGCTAGGGGCAAAGGTGGATCTAATCAATCCCGCAGACCGCCTACTAGCCTTTATGGACGATGAAATCTCGGATGGTCTGGGTTATCACTTACGCGGCCATGGGGTGTTGATTCGCCACAACGAAACCTTTAAATCGGTCGAAGGGTTCGACAATCATGTCATCTTGACGCTCAATTCGGGCAAGAAAATAAAGTGTGATGCCTTCATGTGGGCCAATGGCCGTACCGGCAATACCGACCAGTTAAATTTATCGGCTATCGATTTGCCTGCCAATCAGCGCGGCCAACTTGATGTTGACGATAAATATCAGACCACCATAGAGCATGTCTTCGCCGTAGGCGACGTGATTGGTTGGCCCAGCCTCGCCAGCGCCGCTTATGATCAAGGACGTTCGGTATCGGGGGTGATTTCAAATAACGGCACCTATCGTAAGATCAATAGCGTGCCGACTGGTATCTACACCATCCCAGAAATCTCCACCATCGGTCAGACGGAACGGGAACTGACCGCAGCCAAAATCCCCTACGAAGTGGGCAAAGCCTACTTCAAAGATACCGCCCGAGCCCAAATCACCGGCGAGGAGACCGGGGTATTAAAATTGCTCTTTCACCGTGAGACCACCGAGTTGCTGGGTATCCACTGTTTCGGCGATCAGGCTGCGGAAATCATCCACATTGGCCAAGCCATCATGGCGCAGAAGGGTGGCGGCAACTCGATTCGTTACTTTCTCGAGCACACCTTTAATTATCCGACCATGGCCGAGGCCTACCGGGTTGCCGCCCTGAATGGCTTGAATCGACTGTTTTAATGCAGCTCATTTAATAGAAGGCGCGCTTGACTGCGCTAGCATAGCGATGTACCCGTATCGATGGCAAAAAAGCATCATCATCGATTCGATTGTCGCTGCGCACAAGCCGAGTCCGTTGGGATGGTGGTTCGATCGGGGGTACATTGAACTCCGGCAATTCGCCCTTACCTTCGTGCGGGAAGAGCAGTGGCAAGGAGACATTAAGAGAGCGTCGTTTTTTGTCGGCAAAGATTAGATTAGCACGCAGTATCGGTGCCTGTTTTTGCACTCGCGCCAGGGGCTCATCGTCGCTCAGGCTAGCCAGTCGTTCGAGCTGAATGCGGATATGGCTGGAGTCGGTATTGAGCTTACAAAGCAACTCATAGGCCTGTTGTTTGCTAGTTTTCTTGATTGAACGGCCGCTGGTATACCAACTAAAACCTACCTTTTCGGGCCGACTGACGACCAGTGGCAAATGCCGAAAAACCTGTTTTAAATGCAATCGATTTAAGCCCTCGCGCGACATCTGGTCATTCAGAGCCTGGTAACGGCGGGCTAATCGACCCTGAATCTCTCGCCAATTGGCCTTATCGAGCTCTTTAATTTGCGCAATGGTGCTACGAAAGGTGTCCTTGGCGATATTGATTTCATTGGCATAGGTGAATTGTTGCCGCGTCAGGCCGATGAGTCCAGGATAGACGCGCGTTTCCCGCCCATCTTGGTCCTCGTGATACCAGAGATCAAACAGGATATCTTCTACGGTTGCCGATTGGCCCAGCCCATGCCAGGGAGCTAGCCATTGAACCTTGGCCTGGTCATTCAATTCCCGGGCAAAAATCAACATAGTCGATCTTAGGTGTTCAAACTGTTTAAAGATGGAGTGTTCCATTTTATACCGTTATCTATAATGGGTTAAATTATAATAATCGGCATGGCGCCACGTTTCAAGCGTTAGTCAACACCTTAGCGATGGCCGTCTTCCTTACTCGCTATATTCTTGGAGCCCGCGGAAACCAATCGGTTTGATAAAGGCCAGGGCTGTTTCGAAGATATCCGGCGGAGCCTCAATTGGATGCATGGTTTCACTCAGATGACGACGAAACTTTCTTGACCCGGCTTGTCCGCTGTATAGACCCAACATATGACGCGCCAAGTACTTTAGCGGTGTGCCCGAGGCCACCTTGAGTCGAATCCAGTCGATTAAAACCTCATTGAGCGCCTCTGGCGTGTCATAGGGGTCGGCCGACTGGTAGAAAAGCTTGTCAACCTCAAGCAGAAGAAGGGGGTTTTGATAAGCTTCCCGGCCTACCATGACGCCGTCCACGCCTTGATCCAGCAGATCCTGAGCCAGACCATGGTCCTTAATGCCGCCATTGATCACAATATGCAATTCTGGGAAATCCCTTTTTAACTGAATAACGCGTTGATAGTCGAGGGGCGGGACGTCACGGTTTTGTTTCGGACTCAGGCCTTTCAAGATGGCCTTCCGGGCATGCACAATAAAGGTTGTGCAACCGGACTGTGCGACGGTACCAACGAAGTCGCGTAAAAAGGCATAGCTATCAAAATCATCAATGCCGATTCGATGCTTTATGGTTATGGGTAGGTCAACCCGATCTAACATGGCCTTGAGCGCATCGCTGACCAGTTGCGCATGGGCCATTAGGATGGCACCAATCATACCGTTTTGAACCCGATCACTGGGACAACCCGCATTGAGATTGACCTCATCATAGCCATAATCCTGAGCAAGCTGTGCACAATGCGCCAGATCATGCGCATCATGTCCGCCCAACTGCAGCGCGACCGGGTGCTCTTGCGCAGCCGAAAAGCGTAAAAACCGTTCGGTGTTGCCGTGAATTAGAGCCCCTGTTGTGACCATTTCGGTATAGAGCAGAGCCTTTTTGGTCAGTAACCTGTGAAACTGACGACATTCACTGGTGGTCCAATCCATCATCGGTGCAACGGAATACTTGTGCGGGTACTGAGCATGGGGTTTTGTAGACTGCGTTGTTAAAGGCTGGGACGCTAAAGACATAGGATAGACGAAATGCTTGATGAAAAAGGCAGTATACGGTCTTTCGTCAGCACAGAAAATACTATTATTAAATGCTCTAGAGCGTGATGTCGGACACATCTTTACCCTATAGATGTCGCGTTTCCCGGCTGTTCATAGACTCTTGGACGCAATGTCAGTATTTTTAGCAGGGACGAATTTGCCGATTAGCGCATGTTAATGCAGGGGACGCAAAGAGTGATGGCCGATCACGAAGGGGTAAATTGACCTACTCGTGGTGAATAACAAGCTAACATTACACAGAGACGATGAAAAAGTTCGGAGTTGGGTGACCAGATGAGTGCAATTTTTTCAGCAGAGGCGATCAAGGGCGAACTTGGCACAACGATTCAACAAGCCCAATCCGCTTTGCAAGACTTTAGCGAGAACAGCAGCGAATTGGCGTCCCTTGAAGAAGTTCAGGACTGCGTTCGGCAATTGCGGGGCATCTTTCAGGTTTTGGAGGAGAGTGGCGCCATCTCCGTGTGTGATGAAATAAATACGGCTTTAAACGCGCTGCCCGATGGCCTTGAGATAACCGAGCAAGGCGTTAAGTCGATATTAGAAGCTGTTAGTCAAACCCTGGTAATATTGACCCGTTATTTGGAATTGCTGAGTCTGCAACAAAAGGCGGTGCCTGCTGTCTTGCTGCCCGCTATCAACACCTTGCGTTTAGCCCGCAAAGCCCCGGTCCTAGGGGAAGGCTATTTTTTCCAGTTTAGCTTTAAACCCAGTAAGGTACCGTCCAAGGTGCCGGTACGAATAACCCGAGACACGCTGGTTAAATTACGTAAGTTTCGACAGATGTACCAGGCCGGTCTGTTGCATGTAATTCGCGGGGATCGAGCCAAAGGCGCTCTGCGTTATATGGCCTTGGCCATTGGCCGAATCGATCAGCTGTTAGGCAATGCACCCTGTGCCCCGCTCTGGTGGGTTGCCTCAGGTGCATTGGACGCCATGGTGGTTAACGAGGCGAGCATGACGCCGACTCGAAAGCGTTTGTTTTCCTTACTGGAGCGGGAGCTGAGAAGCCTAATCCTAAAAGCGCCGGAGTCGCTTAGACAACAGAACAACATAGCCCTGATCAAGGAATTTTTGTTTTTACTGGCATTGAACCAATGCGATAGCCCAAAGGCCCTTCAGGTCGCCAATTTCTATCAGCTGCCGCGCCTACCCTATAGCGAAGCAATGCTCGAAGAGCAGCGCCAAGTGCTCTTTAGTCCCGGTCGAGGTGTCCTGGCCAGTGTGGCGGAGGCCTTAAAGGAGGATATTACCGCGATTAAGGATTCGGTCGATCAGGTCGCCCGAGGTGGGCCTTTTTCGGCCAAAGAATTGCACAATCGTCTGAAAAAAGTTGCCGATATCTATGTCATGGTGGGCTTAACCAGCCCCGCTAACGTGTTAAAAGGGCAGGCCGATATAGTCGGCAGTTGGGCCGACAGTGCCGCGCCTAGCCATGATGAGCTGCTAGCCATCGCCGATGTCGTACTCTATGCTGAAAGCGCACTGGCTAGGTTACTCCAAGGTTTTTCGCAGAAAGACTTGGAGGGTGAAAATAAGGCATTTCAGGTGCAATTGCATGAGGCCCGCGTGATTTTAATCGATGAATCGGAGGGCGGTTTGGCCCTAGCCAAACGCGCCATTTCAGCCTATATGGACTCTGAAGGGGATCGGCTGCACCTATCTAATGTCGTCGCAACGCTGGCCGGAGTGCGCGGTGCGCTGATATTTTTAAACAGCGACCAGGCCGCGACTATTGTGTCTCGGATCATCGTGTTTATTCAGCGCGAGCTGCTTGAAAAGGGCACACTGATCGATCCCGACCAACTGGAGTTGTTTGCCGATGCGCTGTCGAGCTTGGAGTTCTATTTGGAGGGATTGCTGAGTTCCAGCGAAAATCTGGATATCTTGAAATTAGCCGTGCATTCGCTCAATTCCCTCAAGGTTTAGCGACTTGGCCAAGCTACCGCCCTAAGCCGGTAGCGGTAAGCAGGACGCAGGGTTAGAGGGAAAATAGGGCGGCTAATCGAGTCGCTAACATCATATCGCCTTCGGTGCGCAGTCGGCCGGCCATAAAGGCTTGCATGCCGTTCAATTCACCGCTCACGACCTCTTCAAAGGTGGCCCTATTCATAATCAGGGTGACCGTCGGATCCTCGTGCTCGCCGACCGTTAAGGTACAGTTTTCGTCCTTGACGACGAGGTGGTAAGCGTCATCATCAATGGTAAATTGAAACACAACATCAAGACCGGCCGCGGCGGTTGCATTAAAACGGGACTCTATCTGGTTAAAAGCGTCTACTAGGCTGCTCATCCGGTTTGCTCCTCTTGCAAAGTTTGAGTGTTGACACCAACTAGTGCCTGTATACATTGTAGGTGTAGCGAAGTTTAAAAATCAAACATATGTTTGAAACAGTCGTTCAAATATTAGGAGTGTACTATTTTGTGGTCTGATTATGTCCTGTTCTTACTTAAAACCCTGACGTTTCTCGTTGCCGCTGTGGTGTTACTGGGCGTGCTCGTCCGGGCATCCAAACTGGGCGGTGAGGGACCCAATCAAGGCAAACTCGTTATTCAGCATCTTAATCGAGTGTTCGATGATATTGGTTTGCGTATGCGCCACCAAATGCTCAGCAAGAAAGCCCTAAAAAAGGTCCTTAAAGCGCGCAAGGTGGCCGATAAAAGTGCTGAAAAGTCCGAGGATACAGCTAAAAACGCCTATTACCTCAAGTTTAAAGGCGATATTCATGCCTCTCAATTAGCCAATTTACGCCAAGAAGTGACCGCCATACTGAGCATTGCCCAGCCCGGAGAGGAGGTCATAATTGCCATCGAAAGCCCAGGTGGTTCGGTAACCGGGTACGGCTTGGCCGCGTCCCAATTGGTGCGCTTAACCGATGCCGGGTTAACCTTGACGGCCTGTGTCGATCAGGTCGCCGCAAGCGGCGGGTATATGATGGCCTGTGTTGCCGATCGCATCTTAGCCGCGCCATTCGCCATTGTAGGGTCCATTGGCGTCGTGTCACAAATACCCAACGTCCATCGCTTGCTGAAACGCTTGGATGTCGATGTGGATGTGTTAACCGCAGGTAAACATAAGGCACCCTTAACCCTCTTGGGGGAAAATACCGATGAGGGTCGGGAAAAGCATTTATTGGATCTGGGCGCCATTCACGGTCATTTTAAAGCACTGGTCAAACGTCACCGCAGTGAACTCGATATCGACCAGGTGTCTGAAGGGGATTTCTGGCTGGCCGAAGACGCGCTCACGTTAAAACTGGTCGACGAAATATCGACCAGTGATGCATATTTGCAACAGGTTTGCGCACAGTCACAGGTGTACAAGGTGCAATGGGTCCCGCACAAGAGCCTCGAGCAGCGCATCAAGGGCGCAAGCGCGGCCTTATTTGGCGCATTTGAGGGTCAGTTGCGCAAACGTTGGTTACCCTAGTAGCGGGGCAGGCCCTGTGAGCCCGATCGACCGCGGCCTGGGGCCAAACCACAACGGCATTAATTGGTGATTGTGATACCGTGGGGCCATGCCTAGGTTGTGCTAAAGCTCGCGGTCAATATCATGGTTGGCATCAGGGATATCGGAAAGGGCACGGAGCCGCACATGCAACGTCGCTGTAACACAGTGAAACTTAGCAACCCAAATCTGCGTCAATGGCGCGGTCACCTTGCGGCCGCGGGTCTGTATATGTTGAAACTGACCTGGCGAATTCGCTTCGTCGATCGCCGCTTCTATGATGACCCCTACGATAGCCATAAACCAACCTTTCTGTACTTTTGGCACGGTAAATATGTGCCCATATTGCCCCTATTACAAGGCTATCAAGGCTGTGTTATCAGCAGTGAGTCGGATCGCGGTGACGCCATCGCGACGATCTCTCGACGCTTTGGTTTTAGCAGTCTATTGATTCCAAACCGGGCTACTCGTCAGTCGATGCGCAGCCTGCTCGCCAGAGTGCGCCAGGAGCATAATAGCGTCGGTACCGCGGCAGACGGTCCCTTGGGCCCTAAACACCAGGTTAAGAGCGGTATCGTCTGGATTGCCTCGAAGATGAATGCGACGATTATTCCCATATCGGTCGCCAGTAAGCATAAGTTCGTCCTTTCGAAACGTTGGGATGGCTTGGAAATTCCGCTGCCCTTTAGCCAGGTTACGCTAATGTTTGGCGCACCCGTGACCGTTCCCGATACTTTGAATAGCGACCAGCTGGAACAGTGGCGACAACAGCTCGAGCGTAATATTTTGGCTGTCGATCAACGGGTCGAGCGATTCGTCAATTTTAACGGACGGCGCCCGTGAGTTCGCGCTGTAACGGGCCATGCAGGCCGCCTCATGGCATGCTGTAAACGTCTATAGCGCGTTTTTATGGGTCTGGTTTTGGTCGATAGAGCCTGCTTCTAGCGCACAGGGAACGCGCCCATGACTAAGAAAAACAATTTGAACCTGGCCTTGGCGCTCTTGTTGCTGTTAGCTCTGGTGCTCATCTGTTTTCGAGCCTATACCTACCTAGCCTACATCGACTACAAGGCGATCAATGCGCAACAGGTTGATACCATTGAGGCGGCGCTGCGCGACAAAACGGACTTTAATTTCGCCGTGGTTGGCTCGATGAATAATTCACTGCAGATTTTTGACAAATGGGTGGTTCCTGAGCTGCTCAGCCATCAGGTCGATTTTATTATTTCGGTCGGTAATGCGGTCTATGACGGTGCCGAGTCAAAGTACCAGCTGTTATATAAGGGGATGACCCGCGCCAATATTCCGTTCCTGTTGTCGGTAGGGGAAAACGAGGTCGAAGGTTTCGGGGCGCAAAACTACTATCGTTATTTTGGGCCTTTTTTGTATTCGTTTCATCTAGCTGACAGCTATTTCATCATGCTCGATGGCACCGGCCATACCCCCTTGGCTTGGCAACAACGTTGGTTGAGCGAGGAGTTGGCGCTGGCCCAGCGGTTTCGGCAGCGCTTCGTGTTTATGAATTATTCCCCGTTGCCTGATCTCGCAGCCGATGAGTCAAGCGGGCAGCCAAGCGACCCGCTATTAGCACAATTTGCTGCGGCGCGAGTCACGGCTGTTTTTTCGCTTGGCCAGGGCGGCTATTCTCAGCAGCTTCAGCATCGGGTCAACTATGTTAGCGTCGGACAAATCGGTGGCCTGCTATTGGAAAAACAAGATAAGTATCAATTTACCCTGGTAAGGGTGCAGGGTGAAAGGACGGATTTTTTGCCCGTTGTGGTTGAAAAAAGCCTCGGGAATATGCGCTACAAGTTTGAAACAATCAAACTGTTCTTATTTTCATTTTTCTATATGAGTCTGTTTAACTTGCTGGTGACCATAACCTTGCTCGGATTAGTGTGCGTGCGGGTCTATGCTAAGATCATCAAACAGGATCGTTATTATCAAGATTTCAGCCAGGCAGATGACCAAACCAACGCCGAGCCATTAACCATCGCAATGTTCACCAACACCTATTTGCCCTTTGTCGGTGGGGTGCCCATTTCGATTGACCGGCTGCGCCGCGGCCTAATCGAACGTCAGCACCAGGTCAGGGTCTTCGCCCCGACCTACAGTCTGCCGTTGATGACTGAACCGGACTCCCAGGTTATCCGGATACCGTCTGTCGGTTTTAGCCAAAAAATGAATTTCCCCTTGGCTAGCCTCTGGTCGCCCTTGACACGCCAGCAGTTCTCGGCTCAGAACATCGATGTGGTTCATGTGCACCATCCTTATTGGCTCGGCACCAAGGGCATGAGGTTGGCCCGGCGGCGCAAGATCCCCGTCGTCTTTACCTACCACACCCGAATGGAGCGCTATGTCCATTATCTGCCCGTGCCGGGCGAGCAGTTGAAGGCCCTGCTGGTACACTTCCTGATTCGCCGATTCGCCAATCGCTGCCAAGCGGTAATTGCTCCTACCTCCTCGACGGAGGAGTACCTGCGGCATCTAGGGGTCAGGGCGTTGGTCGAAACCATACCAACAGGCATTAATTTGACTGCCTATCAGGGCCACAGTGCTGCGGATATAGACGGAGTGCGGACGCTCTACGCCAGCCCCGGTGAACGGCTGTTGATTAGTGTGTCGCGGCTGGCGAAAGAGAAAAACCTGGATTTTCTGCTTGAGGGCATTCAAATGGTAAAGCAGGGTACTCAGGTGCCCTTTCGCTTGCTGTTGGTGGGCGATGGACCCGAACGGCGTCACTTGCAACGTTGCCTCAATGCGACCGGCTTGGCACAACAGGTGGTCTTAGCCGGCAGCATGGCGCCAGCCGCGCTCGTGCGGGCCTATCTCGCGGCCGATATCTTTGTCTTCGCGTCAACCTCTGAGACCCAAGGTATGGTGTTGCTCGAAGCCATGGCGGGAGGGTGCCCAGTTGTCGCCGTTCGGGCCAGCGGTGTGCATGATGTGATTGAACAAGGCTATAACGGCATGAAGGTACCAGAAAGCACCGCCAGTTGGGCCGCCGCCGTTATATCATTGCTTGAAAATGAGGATTTGCGAGCGTCGATGGCGGGTAACAGTCGTACTTTTGCGCAGAAATATTCAGTAGCCAATATGGCTATGTCTATCGAGCGCCTCTATCGGCGTGTCATAGCCCGAAATCAAGCTACTCCTGACCGCTGACGTCGAGGCGGTTGCAACGCGCCCAATATGATCGAGTAAAGGGCGTTGAGTACGGGTACATTTAGTTGATGTTGGTGACATCCACGTAAAGTGTCAAGCGATCACCCGGTTGCAGGTACTTCGAGACAACGTTCCATTTTTGAATGTCACTGATTCGCACATTGAACTTGTCGGCAATTCGGTACAGAGAATCTCCGTTTCGGACCACATAACCGACCTTTCGAACGATCTTTCGCTGGTCTGCACTGGCACTGGCACTAACACTGGTCACCCTATTAGGCTTCACCCAAACCACAAGCAATTGGCCGGGCATAAGCAGATCCCGCGGGGCCATATTGTTCCATTTAGCCAGGCTCTTCACACTGACATTATATTTCATCGAAAGATCCCAGAAGGTGTCTCCGTAAGTGATTCGATGGTCAATACGAGTCAGGTCCGAGCTACCCAAGGCATCCTGTTTTACCTTTAAGCGACTATCCGCCGAAAGGGCGTAAAAGTTGTCGTTTTCGCTGGCGACCGGAATCATTAATTTATCCCCGGCTCGAATTAGGTTGCCTTTGAGGCCATTAACATCCTTGATGACGCTCACCGTCACATTAAACTTTCGAGCAATTGTTATCAGGGAGTCGCCGTTGACAATGCTATAACGATCCCATGTTAATCGTTGATTGCTAGGCAGCTGGGCAATATTATCGTTAAAGATCTGCTCTCGATCGGTAAAGACCAGCAATTGGTGGGGCCCATCAGGATCTGTCGCCCAGCGGTTATAACCGGGATTAAGCATATATAGGTCGCTCAGTTCCATCTTGGCCAGCGCAGCAGCCTGAGCTAGGTCAATCTGCCCACCGGTCTGAACAATCTTGAAAAAGGGCTCAGTAGATACCTCAGGGAGCACCACGCCATAGGCCTCGGGATTCTTAAACAATGTGGCCAAGGCAATCATCTTAGGGACATAGGCTTCGGTTTCGCGCGGTAAGTCAAGGTGCCAAAAATCCGTAGCCTTGCCCGCTCGGCGGTTCTTTCGTTGTGCTTTCCTGACCGTGCCCGGGCCTGAATTGTAAGACGCCAAGGCTAATAACCAATCACCATCGAACATCTTATTTAAATGGGTCAGATAGTCGAGCGCGGCGCGGGTCGACTCCACCACATCGCGGCGCCCGTCATACCACCAGTCCTGTTTGAGACCGAACATAAGCCCGGTTGACGGTATGAATTGCCACATACCGGACGCCCGCCCATGGGAATAGGCAAAGGGATCGAAGGCGCTCTCAACAATGGGCAGTAACGCCAGATCCATCGGCATATCACGCGCTTGCAGTTCGGCAACGATATGGAACATATAGCGCGAAGCGCGTTCACTGACTCGATTAAGGTAATTCTGGTGGGAGGCATACCATTTTAATTGGCTGGCAACCCGCTTATCATCTATTTCTAGATTGAAATGAAGGTTGCGTCTGATGACCTGGTAAAGATCGTCCGGATATTGGGCATAAGGGTCTGGGCGGGTCAAATCTAAGGGCAGATGCCAAAAAGGCTCGCTTTGTGTGATATTGGCCAGCAATATTGTGCTCTGTATTCGCCGAAGCGTCTGAGCGAGTGCTTCTTGGCTGGGGTCGCTGGTGACATTGGCCTGGATCGGGGATGTCTGCTCAGCAGGCTCAATGGTTTGAGTCGTCTGTATGGCCGGGGCGGTTACAATCGCTGGCGTGTTTATTGAAGCCGTAATGGGGGCGATTTGCGCTTCTTGACTGACCCGTTCGACGGGTATCAGGTTACAGGCAGTCAATAACAGACTGGCACCGAGGGTGGTAATTTTTTTAATTAATATCATTGAGTCGCAGCAGTTTATTGAGACGAATGGATAGATCGGCGATAATTCTATTTTCCTCTGCTTCAGGTAGCAAGGAATTCGACCCGAATCGGGCATTTAAAATAGTATCAAGGTGTTTATATTGGTAAAAAGACTAGGGCAAGGGTTTAAACAAGTCTATCGCCACGGTCCAAATGATACCCGATATCAGGAATTAATTTTGTCGCAGTGGTACCAAGGGGCCTTGGGGCAAGAGTTAATAGAGGCTGAGCGAGGCCTGATCTCTCGGGCTATCTCGGGGCGTTTTGGCGCGTCGATGGTTCAGCTGGACAGCGGCTTTCATGAAATCCTGTTTGAGCAGCGCTTGTTTGGGTCGGGCATTATTGTCTCGCAATTGGAAAATCGAGCCCATTGTCCCGTGGTGTGTGCCAAACCCGAAGACCTCCCGTTCGAGCCGGAAAGCTTGGATATGCTGTTGATGCATCACACACTGGATTTATGTGAAAACCCCTACCAAGCGGTGAGGGAGGGCGCTTTGGCGCTCAAACCGGGCGGTTTGCTGATTGTATTGGGGTTTAACCCGCTTAGCTTATGGGGGTTACGATCGATGATTCAAAGCCGACCGTCCGGTTATGGCGTTTGGAATTCCAGGTTTCTTCGCAGCGGTCGGGTAGCCGATTGGATGCAACTGCTCAACTTCGAGCTAGAAAGACAGGAAAAGCACCTGTTTTTACCGCCCATGAATCGCCCGGCTTGGCTTAAAAATCTTGCCCTAGGCGAACATGTCCAACGCAAACTGCTGCCCTTCACCGGGGCTGTGTACCTCCTGGTCGGCTATAAACAGGTATTTGGCAAAATTCACACCAGTCCCAAACGTCAGCGGCGCAGTTTTATGGATTCGTCGGTTACCGCCAACAGCACCATCCGGGAGCAGCCCCGATGAGCACGCCGGTGACGATTTACACCGACGGTGGCTGTCGTGGTAATCCCGGTCCCGGTGGCTGGGGCGCCGTGTTATTGTGGGGTGAACATCGCAAGGAATTAAACGGCTCCGAAGCGCTAACAACCAATAATCGTATGGAGTTATTAGCGGCGATTGAGGGCCTAAAGTTCCTTAATAGAGATGTCGCGGTCCGTCTGTACACCGATTCGCAATATGTGAAGCAGGGTATTACCCAGTGGATTCGGGGCTGGAAGAAGAATGGCTGGCAGACCGCCAGCAAGCAACCGGTTAAAAATAAGGACCTGTGGCAGGAACTCGACCAGTTAATGGGTCGATATCGAGTATCCTGGCATTGGGTTAAGGGGCATTCGGGTGACCCGATGAATGAATTGGCCGACCGCCTGGCCAATCACGCTATGGATAAGATGGGGAAATCATGAGACAGGTCGTATTAGATACAGAAACAACGGGATTGAACCCCAAGAAAGGCGATCGAATCGTAGAAATCGGTTGTTTGGAGATGATCGACCGACGCTTGACCGGGCGGCAACTGCATTATTTTCTCAATCCTGAACGCGATATCCCCGAAGAGGTTGTCGCTATTCACGGCATCACCAATGAGCAGGTCAAAGATGCACCCAAATTCACCCAGATTGCCGATGAATTGTGGCAGTGGCTCGACGGCGCTGAACTGATTATCCACAATGCGGCCTTCGACATGGGGTTTCTCAATGCCGAATATCAGTTGTTGGCCAATAAGCAGGGCACGACCTTTAAGGCCTTGGAGTCAGTCTGTGGGGTATTAGATACGTTAAAGCTGGCGCGAGAAAAACATCCAGGCTCGAGAGTGTCACTCGATGCGCTCTGTAAACGCTATGGCATCGACAATTCCCACCGCACATTGCACGGCGCAATTCTCGATTCAGAGATACTGTCCGATGTGTACCTGATGCTGACTGGTGGTCAAACTGACTTGCTCTTGGATGATTCCGATCCAGTGCCGGCAGCCGCCAATGCATTAGACTTATCTGCTTTAGCAACGGTGCAGGGCGACCTTGTTAAAATTGTCCCAACGGCAGAAGAGATAAGTGCGCATCAGGACATGTTGCAGTTGATCGCCAAAAAATCCGCGTCGGTAATCGATTGGCCGACACCCGACTAATACGCTAGAACGGCTGACGATCAGCCGTTTGGGCCACTTTTTAGTGAATTGAACGACGAATAACGCCGACATAAAGACCTTCGATGGCAAAGTCCTGTTCCGTCACATTCACCACTATCGGCTTAAAGTCGGCATTTTCAGGATATAGGGTAACGAGATTACCTTTTTTCTCATAACGCTTAACGGTAACATCGTCGCCCACGCGCGCCACGACTATATCGCCGTTGCGTACCCGGTCGGTCTTATGGACCGCAATCAGGTCATCTTCGAGTATGCCGATGTCCTTCATGCTGAGGCCCTGAACCTGCAGCATAAAATCGGCTTTAGGGTGAAACAGACCCTTGGGCAGGTCAAAATATTCGGAAATTTGCTCTTCGGCCAGTATTGGGGAGCCTGCGGCAACCATGCCAACAACCGGCAACCCGGTCTCAGACGCGGGTAAGCGGATACCACGACTGGCGCCATGAACAATTTCGATATAACCTTTGCGCGCCAGTGCCTTAATATGTTCTTCGGCGGCATTGGGCGATTTAAAGCCAAGAGTCTTGGCGATTTCTGCCCTTGTGGGTGGGTATCCCGTATCATCAATGTGATCTTTGATGACATCGAGAACTTGCTGTTGCCTTGCCGTGAGTTTTTCCATAACCTAGCGCCTGTTATTATGTACAGTACATGTGATTATATACAGTCAAGGTCGGCTGTAAAGGGATAAATCGTTTGAAAAGTAGCAGTCAATTATTTCCAGTGGAACTTATCTCCGCAGAAGTCCGAGCAGATCATTTCGAAGACTCTTATTCATTGAAGCCGAATAAGAGCAAAGACAACTCGGTTGAAATTGCGTTGATTCATTTACACGCCAACCGAAACCCAGACGGGGATCAGGTCTTGTTTGTCCACGATGTGTTCGAAAGTCATTGGCAGTGGACTGACGGACCGTGTAAGCCAGTGATTGCCAAACTGCTGGCCCAGGGCGTTTCGGTCTGGCTGATGGATTGGCGCGCGCACGGCTCGTCTAAAAAAAATAAACAGCCACAATTAAATCACATCGAAGAGATGGCGGCCCTCGATCTATCGTCGGTGACCGCCTTTATTGAGGAGAAGAGCGGTCAACCCCTTACTCTGGTGGCACGCGGCCTTGGCTCGCAAATGGTGTTACTGGGTCTGGCGGGCTTGCGCAATATCAAACGTTACATCCTAATCGATGCCGGCTCAGTGCGCGGGCTGAGACGTTATTGGATTCCCGGTTTAAAATGGCTCAAGCAGTCAAAGTTGATTGGTCGACACTGGATTAGCGGCACCGGGTCGGAACAGGAACCGGTCAGTCTATTCAAAGGCCAGCTCAGCCGGCAGGGGCTGTTCGCGCGCTTTCGGCATAAGAATACCCGCCAGCAACTTCAGACCCTTCAGCAGTTGGCGGGTAATATCATCTGGCTGTGCACCCAAAGTAGCGCCGAGACGGTGGCCCGTCGGCATGCCGGTAAGCAGGCTCGGATCCACCGGATTAAGCCGTCAGAGGTCCATGATGAGATCTATAAGCTAGTCTCGTCGAAGTCGGTCTGAGACCGCGATCGGGTTCTGGAAATTGAATACGATGATATAGCTGGACAGGGCGAAGGTTGCTATGGCTGTGGACTGAACCAATACCGCGGCCTTTTCGGAGAGCAAACCGGAACCTTGTGCCAAAAAGGTCACCAGCAGTGAAAATTCCGATATCTGGCCCAGTCGATAACCTATATCCCAGGCCAGGTGATTGGTTTCGCTGAGCCGTAACAGCAAAGAATGGAACACAATCGGTTTGCCTACCAAGACCAGCACGGTCAAGATCGCCATCGGGATCATCACTGTCGACAATACTTGGAGATTAAGTTGAGCACCCAAGGTAAAGAAAAACAGGATCAGAAAGAAATCGCGCAGGGGCTTGAGATTCAAGGCAATGTATTGAGAAATCGGACTGCTGGCCAAGCTAACCCCAGCGATAAAGGCGCCTATTTCATAGGACAGGCCGATCAGGTGCGCAAATTCTCCAACCCCCAAACACCAGCCAATGGCCAGCAAGAAGATATATTCGTGGAATCGGTCGAAGCGACTCAAGAGCGGCAATATGGTGTACTTGACCGCGCCCAGTGTGCCCAGAATCAAGATCGGTAACATAACCAAGGGTTTGATTAGGGTCCAGGTATTAACTGTCTCTTGACCAAAGCTTTCGATGGCCAACAGCACCAAGATGGCGATAAAATCCTGTATCAATAGAATGCCAACCATCAGCTCGCCGGAGTGGCGATGATGCAAAACCGTCGTAGGGAGCAGCTTAATACCGATAATGGTGCTGGAAAACATCAGGCAGAGCCCGATAATAATAGCCTCGCCCACCTCAAAGCCTAACAACCGGGTCACCGCAAATCCGGTCACCGCAAAGGTCACACAACTGGCAATGCCGACCACTAGGCTTTTTCTTAAGGTGGTCATAAGATTAGACAGTTGCATGTCCAGGCCAAGCAAGAACAACAGAAAAATGATGCCGATCTCGGAAATATCCGTCAGCAATTGGGTGTCTTCGACCACCGAAAAGCCAAAGGGTCCAATTAGGACCCCGAGCAAGATGTAAGCAATCAACAAGGGCTGCCGGGTATAGAGCGCAAGGGTTGCGAGCACCGCGGCGCCGGTGAAGATCAGAAAGAAGGAAAAAACCATAAATTTTTTTGCCGAAGTTGGTGGAATTCAGGAGTCGGATAAAGGTTTCACAATAGCGAAACCAGTATCCTTCAACTGCGCCCGGTTAGGAAGGGCGTTTATTCAACATTGGCTTGACCTTATCGCGCATCGAACGCAGCAACTGCTCGGTCGCATCCCACGAAATGCACGCATCGGTGACCGATTGACCGTAGGTTAAATCGGCAAGATCGGCTGGGATTTTTTGATTGCCGGCCACCAAATTACTTTCAATCATCACGCCGATGATCGATTGGTTGCCTTCAACGATCTGATTGGCGACATTGTCGGCCACCAGCATTTGCAGATTGTGGTCCTTATTGGAATTGGCGTGAGAGCAGTCGACCATGATATTGGGCACGATACCCGACTTGCTCAATTGGCCTTCACAGACCGCGACCGATACTGAATCGTAATTGGGCTTGCCATCACCGCCGCGCAAGACGACATGGCCGTAGCCATTGCCTTTGGTGGTGATAATCGATACCTGACCCTGATGGTTAATGCCAAGGAAGTTATGCGGCGAGGAAACACTTTTTAATGCATTGATGGCCACATCGAGCCCGCCATCGGTGCCATTTTTAAAGCCAACGGCAGACGACAAGCCGCTCGCCATTTCGCGATGCGTCTGACTCTCCGTGGTACGGGCACCAATGGCCGACCAGCTGATTAGATCTTGTAAGTATTGGGGGGAAATAGGATCCAGCGCTTCGGTTGCCGTGGGTAGGCCAATTTCAGCGATGTCCAATAACAGCTGGCGACCGATATGCAGGCCGTCGGCAATTTTAAAACTGTCATTCAGATAGGGGTCGTTAACCAGGCCTTTCCAGCCGGTCGTGGTGCGAGGCTTTTCAAAATAAACCCGCATTACCAGCAACAGGGTGTCCTGCACTTCATCGCTGATTGCCTTTAAACGCTTGGCATAGTCGATGGCGGCCTTCGTATCATGGATCGAACAGGGGCCGATGACCACGATTAAACGCGGATCGGTGCGGTCTAAGATATTACGAACCGCGTTTCGACCCTGCGCTATGGTTAGGTTCGCCGTTTCGGTCACGGGAACATCTTGTTTCAGCTGAGCCGGGGTAATCAGTATTTCTTGGCTAGCAATGTTCAGGTTTTCTATCTTATTTATTGTCATTGTCTTATCGTAGCGGTTGCTGAAGATATAACGATCATAGGCGAGTACATAAATAATTACAACCCGTACATCTTTATTTACAGGAGACATATGTTATGAACAAAGAAGATCGCATAAATCGCATCTTCCTTCCCGCTGCTATGGTTACCATTGTGGTATTGGGTGCGACCATCCTAACCTACAACTATATGAAGAATAACCAAGCGGTCAAGCCACAAGTCGATATCAATCTCACGCAGCCGCAAGCACTTCAAATATGTATTGCTCAGGCCCGAGAAGACTACGGCGTGGACATGTTGCAAGCGACCTTTGATCAGCAATCCTCACGTTTTAACATCGCCGAGAAGACCTTTACCATCTTTGCCGATCTGGTGATCAGAGGCGTGGAGCGCGAACCGGCCTACATTCGCTGTGAGGTTTCGGCGGTGAATCGGAAAATCGAGGATTACCGAATTAAGGGTATAAAGCGAAAAAGTTTTTTCTAGCGCCTCACTGGACTGGGCCGGTCACAGGCCTAAAACAACGCATACTTGAGGCCGAGTAGCATCAGTAGACTGGCCAGTATCGGATGCATTAGTTGACCCGGGATGCGACTCGACAATGCACTGCCGACATAGATGGCCGGCAGTGAGCCGGCCAACAAACAGGCTAGCAGGACAAAGTCGACATTGCCCAAGCGCAAGTGAACCAGGCCGGCAATAAAGGTCAGGGGTACGGCATGGGCAATATCGGTACCGACTATGTTCTTAGGCACCAAGTAGGGGAACATAATCATAAGCACGGCCGTGCCGATCGCGCCTGCGCCCACCGAGCTGAGCGTGACAAAGGCTCCCAAGATAATACCAACGCCAATCAACCGCCATGAACCACCAGAGGCATCTGCCTGGGTGTTTTGTCGACGGCCGTAAAGGGCTGAAATTCGGGTCCGAAACAAGAGCGCAATGGATGTCAAAATTAGCATAAAGCCGAGCGCACTTTTCAGCAGCGGGGCGTAGTTTTCGGGCGAGTCCGACCAGGCGGACAAAAGAATGCCGGTCACAACGGCTGCGGGCAAGCTGCCCAGCGCGAGATTGCGCACGATGGTCCAATTAACGTGGCCCTGCCTGTGGTGGCTGATTAGGCCGCCGGTCTTGGTCAGGGCGGCAAACCAGAGATCAGTGCCGATCGCGATGTGAGCCGGAAAACCAAAAAGGAGTAGGGCAGGTGTCATGAGTGCGCCACCCCCGACGCCGGTGATGCCAACTATCAGGCCAATAAGACCACCTGTAAGGACTAAAAAAAGGATTTCCATATGTATAAAAAAGGCATAAATTGAATGTGTCAGTCAATCTAACTGTTATTTGCTACTTCTAAAAAGAATAGTTAATGATATTTATATAACTAATTTGCAGGTTAGACAGTAGGTTGGTTACTATCCCCGTAACCACTGAGAAGTTTAATGTGTCATCTGGATGTTCAGTGATCAATTTATACTTCAACAGCCAGCTTTATTGACATAAAAACATTGCCATACAAGGATTGCATCAATGAAACTTCAGCAGCTAAAGTATATTTGGGAAGTAGCCCACCACGATCTTAATGTCAGTGCCACGGCTCAGGTACTCTATACCTCGCAACCGGGCATCAGTAAGCAAATCCGTCTCTTGGAAGATGAGCTGGGTATTGAAATCTTCGCCCGCTCTGGCAAACATCTAACTCGTATCACTCCGGCGGGCGAGGCTGTACTCAAGGTGGCTGGCGAGATTCTGGGTAAGGTCGATTCGATCAAGCAGATTGCCCAAGAATACAGTAACGACAAGAAGGGCAGTCTTAGCCTGGCGACAACCCATACTCAAGCCCGATATGCCTTGCCGAATGTTATCGAAGGGTTCATTCACGACTACCCGGAAGTGTCCTTTCATATGCATCAGGGTAATCCGACACAGATCGCCGAAATGGCCGCCGATGGCACCGTTGATATGGCAATTGCCACCGAGGGTATGGACCATTTTACCGATTTGGTCATGATGCCCTGTTATCGTTGGAACCGCTCAATAGTGGTTCCCAAGGATCATCCGCTGGCGCAAAAAAACACCATTTCACTGGAAGATGTCGCCAATTACCCGTTGGTAACCTATGTTTTCGGTTTTACCGGTCGGTCCAAGTTGGACGATGCCTTTTTACAGCGTGATTTAAAACCTAAGGTGGTCTTTACCGCAACCGATGCCGACGTGATCAAGACTTACGTCCGACTCGGTCTGGGGGTTGGAATTTTGGCGCATATGGCCATCGACCCCGAAACCGATCGAGATTTGGTTAGCATCGACGCCAGTCATCTGTTTGAGGCCAGTATTACCAAAATTGGCATGCGCAAGGGCACCTTTCTACGCGGTTTCCAGTTCCGTTTTATCGAACGCTTTGCCCCTCATTTGACCAAGACCGTAATCGAGCAGGCGATGCGATGCAGCAGTCGTCATGATCTCGACGAGTTGTTTAAAAACACCCCGTTACCAACCTATTGAGCCTTCTCGGCATGTAAGCCACACTCTTTTTGTGTGGCTTCTTCCCACCACCATCGACCTTCCCGTTCGTGCTGATTGGGCAGAGTTGCCTGGGTGCAGGGTTCACAACCAATACTTTTGAAGCCTTGTAAATGCAGCGGATTGAACGGCAGTTCGAACATCTTGATATAGTTCCAGACATCGGCCGATGACCAGTTAGCGAGCGGGTTATATTTCATCAAGACCGCGTTTTGGCCGCTAAAGAGCGTATCCGGTTGCACCACCGGCACCGTGCTGCGAGTGTTCGGGCTCTGATCTTTGCGTTGCCCGGTAATCCAAGCGTCCAAAGGCAACAGGGCTCTAGTGAGGGGTTCTATTTTGCGAATGCCACAACATTCCTGATGACCGTCGGTAAAAAAGCTAAACAAACCCTTCTCCTGCACCAGCGCCTGCAGCGCAACATGATCCGGAGTGAACACCTCGATATCGATCTTATAATGATTGCGTACCTGCTCTAGGTAGCGATAGGTTTCCGGGTGCAGACGCCCGGTATCGAGCGTAAAGACCCGGGGCTTGGCGCTGAGTTTACTAATCATATCGACCAACACCACGTCCTCGGCACCGCTGAATGAAACGGCGATATCGGCGTGATCGGCCACGGCCCGTTTGATAATGTCACGCGGGGATAGGGCGCTCAATTCCAGTTGATAGTTAAGCAAGTCGTTCATTAGAGGCGATCCGAAAACATAAAAGTGATCCAAAAGGTACCATGACGCGGCGTAAAAATTAAATACCCGTATAAGATAACCTTATTACATAACCTGATCGAATAACGTGAAACCTGAGATGTTCCACGTGGAATCATTTAATTGAAGCCTGTGTCAGGCTATCTGTAGGCCTGTCGGCAACACTACAATTCACTTTTTACTGTTGCTCTAAGATCTAAGTGGCTCTACATTAGGCCCATTATTAACCTAACCTTCTGGGAGTGTGTGCTGTGGAACTGGCTTGTCTGGATTTAGAAGGGGTCTTGATCCCCGAGATATGGATTGCGTTTGCCGAAAAAACCGGCATCGAAGAGCTCAAGGCGACGACACGGGATATCCCCGACTATGACGTATTGATGCGCCAGCGATTGGCCATCTTGCAGCAACACAAGCTCGGTTTGCCTGAGATTCAAGCCGTTGTAGCCACCCTAAGCCCGTTGCCCGGCGCGCCTGAATTTGTCGATTGGCTGCGTGAACGCTTTCAGGTGGTAATCTTATCGGATACTTTTTACGAGTTTGCCCAGCCATTGATGCGTCAGCTGGGCTTTCCAACCTTGCTGTGCCATAAGTTGGAGGTATCTGCGACCGGCGAAATCGTCGACTATCGAATTCGTCAGGCAGATCCCAAGCGCTGTTCGATTCAGGCGTTTCATAGCCTGAAATATCGCTGTATTGCCGCGGGTGACTCTTACAATGATACCAATATGTTAGCCGAAGCCGAGGCGGGCATTCTGTTCAATGCACCGGCTAATGTGATTGCGGAATTCCCGCAATTCCCAGCAGTGACCGGTTATGAAGCCCTCAAGCAAGAGTTCTTAAAGGCCAGTGTGCGCGACCTGACGCTGTAAAATAGCGCTAAACCCTATAGGCGACCGATACCGTCGGGCGCCTATGTGACTTCTAAGGTCTGAGCGCCGCCATGATGGCGTGGACCTTCACCTCGCTTTCCGCATATTCCGCTGCACATTCACTGTCGTAGACTATTCCGCCGCCGCCGCTGCAGGTCAGGGTGTCGTCTGCCAAGCTGACGCTGCGAATCAGAATATTGCTGTCCAAATAGCCGTCGCCCGCTAAAAAGAAACTGCAGCCGCAGTAGTGTCCGCGTCGGGTGGTTTCCACTTCGTCGATAACGGCCATTGCGCGTTTTTTCGGCGCGCCGGTAATAGACCCGCCTGGGAACGCGTCACGCAACACGTCGAGTGGGTGCGCGCTATCCTTTATTTCTGCAACGACTGTGCTGACCAGATGGTGGACGTTGTTAAAACTCTGAATCTCGAACAGGCCAGTGACCTGCACCGAACCGGGTTTGGCATGGCGGGCCAAATCATTGCGCAACAGATCGACGATCATCAGATTTTCGGCGCGATCCTTCTCACTATTGAGCAGCTCTTGCCGGAATAATTCATCCTGTTCCGCGTCCCGACCCCGTGGTCGCGTGCCCTTAATTGGCTGGGCCTGCATTCGGCCTTGGCGAATCTGAATAAACCGTTCCGGCGATACACTCAACAAGGAGCCGCGCCGGTGTCGATGAAACATGGAAAAGGGCGCGGGCATGGCACAGATCAGTTGCTGATAAATTTCCCAATCGGGCAAGCCGGCAGCGCTTGTCGACCATTGTCGTGTCAGGTTGGCCTGATAGACATCGCCGGAGACAATATAGTCCTGAATGTGTTGGAAGGCCTCGGTATAGCGCCGTTCAGACATGTCACAGCTCCATTTCGACGCGGTATCGGGCATCAGGCTCGGAGCCGTGTTAGCTGACCTTGAGGCAACGACTGCTGGCGTGGCTGGGCGCTGAGCGGTGAGTTGCTTGACCAAGGCCCGCGCCCGCGCAGCGATCGCCGGCGGACAATAATCTTGCACCACCAAAAAGGCCCGCTGCTGAGTATGGTCTATACTAATAGACCAGTCATACTGCCCGACGATGGCCAGTGGGGCCCCGTGAGATGGGAATTGAGAGGGCACCTTGTGCAATTCCAGACCGAAATCATAACTTAGGTGGCCGGCCAAACCACCGCCAAAGAGGATGTCCGTATGGCCCTCTATTTTTGGGCAATGGGTCTTCAAACAGTCAAAAAAATCGCCCGTTAACGCGCGACTGTGGCCGGTGTGATCGGTAACCCGGATCTGTTCTTGGCCAAGGTATTGGTACTCCACCGATGGCCAGGCTGAGAACCACTCGCTGTCGGTCGATTGGGAGCCACTGTGGAACCAGATCAATCCGGGTTGACTGGCAAGAAAATCGATACCGAACCGATCGTCTGGGGCATAGGGGATGGGTAAAAGGTGCAACAGAAAATCCTTGATTGGGCAAAATGGATCGTAAGCCAATTGGCAGGCTGATGATGCGGGCCGCATTAACGGGCAATTCCCATTAAGAGCAAATGATAACCATAAAAAGAGGCAATTACACCGATGAGTATCGTTTTAATAGTTGATGCGGCCTGCGACCTACCCAAAGACTTCCTCGATAAGCGAGGAATTCATTTGCTGCCCATTTCGATTAAGGTGGATGATAAAATCTATACCGATGATAAGGACAGTAATCGCCTGCAAGCCTTTTATCGACAAAATTTGCTCACCTTAAGCCATGAAGCTGAATCGGCCCCCTACAGTAGCGAACAGATCCACCAGATCTTTATGCGCGAGATTGTCCCGCACGTTGATTTTGGTCTGGTACAGACGGTGAGCAAAAAAAGAAGTGCGATCCATGCCCATTGTGTCGAGGCCCAGCGGCTCATTCAACGATCCTGTCGCGGGCCCAAGGCGCGCGGAGAAACCAACCGCATGTTCAGCATGAGGGTGATGAATTCCGGCACCCTCTTTACCGGTCAAGGCGTATTGGCGGCCTTTACGTCGGATCTAATTGCCGCCAATAAAAGCCGGCACGATATTTTGCGCTTGGCCGAAGCCTTTAAACGCAAAATATACGGCTTTGTTATTCCGCCCGATGTCGCCTATATCCGCGATCGCGCCCGCAAGCGAGGCGAGACCAGTTTGAGTGCCTTGGGCGCCTTTGTCGCCAAGTCGTTTTCTATAAAGCCGATCATACAGGCGAAAAACGACGAAACCATGCCGATCGCCAAGGTCCGAGGTTTCGACCAGGCGGTGAATCGGCTTTTTGCCTACGGCATCAACCGCATTAAAATCGGCCTCCTATCGCCCTATGTGGTGGTCAGCATTGCCGGTGACGAGGCCGATTTAAAAAGATTTGACGGTTTCCTGGAATTAAAGGCGGTGGCCAAACTCCATCAGGTTGAGTTGATTACCTGTGTAATGGGCCTCACCAGTGGTTTAAATGTTGGGCCGGGCGCGATCAGCTTGGCCTTGGCGGCCGAAGACCATACTTTTTCATAACCTGCTCGACCTGAATCGGGCTAGAGCGGGTGCTTAGCAGCGGCGGGCCCTGCGGGTAAGCCGGGTTCGACCTAGGCTATTGACGGGCTAAAGATGAATCATCGGGCCTGCTTCGGTAAGAATTTTTTGGCTTGGCGCGATGCTAAGCCGTCCCCAGGACACACCTATGGATGCTGCACTGGGCCTTTAGGGGTATGACATATGACCAAAATGCCGTTATCCGACCTGCGCTGCTACGCCGTTGACACCAATGTTCTGATTCACGATCCCAACGCCCTATTTAAATTTGAAGAGCATCGTGTGGTCATACCGATGGTGGTGCTGGAAGAACTCGATAAGCTCAAGGTGGGCAACACCGGCTTGGCCGCCGATGCGCGCCAAGCCGTGCGTACCCTCGATACGCTACTCGGCGCGGCAAGCCCGGCCGAGATCATGGCCGGGGTGCCGATTATCCGAGCCGGCGGGCAGGCCCTAGGAGCCATTTCGATTCTAATGCCCACGCACCAAGACGGCCTGGGGTTACGGCCGAACAGCAACGATAATCGAATTATCAACGATCTCTTGATGCTGCAGCAGCAGACCGATCTCGGCGAGGTGGTGCTGGTCACCAAAGATATCAATATGCGCCTCAAAGCCCGTGGTGCTGGGCTATCCTCGGAAGACTATCACAATGATCAATTAATCAGCGATCTCGACTCCTTAGCCACCGGATACCATCATGTGGTGGGCAGTTTTTGGGCGCAGATTGAGGCCTTGGAGCCTCAGCAAGTGGCTGGTAGTGGCTACCATCTGATGAACAAAACCACTCTTCAGGCCATTCTTGAGCGTACCGCCTACGTTAATCAATTTATTTACGACGACAAGGAGTTTGTCTGCCGAATCTGCCGAGAAGATGGCGATCAGGTCGCGATCGAATTGCTTAATACTAACCTATTAATGCGTCAAAAAGCCTGGGGGCTCGCTCCAAGAGATCTGTTTCAGGCGATGGCCTTGCAGCTTTTATTTGACCCGGAAATTGATCTGGTGGCCTTAAATGGACCGGCTGGCAGCGGCAAAACGATTTTAGCCCTAGCCTGTGCCTTAGAGCAAACCATGGAAAGCAAGGAATACCGGCGCATCATCGCCACGCGCAGCACCCGCGGTTTGGACGAAGAAATAGGCTTCTTGCCCGGTTCTGAGGCCGAGAAGATGCAGCCCTGGTTAGGCGCCTTTACCGACAACCTGGAAGCCTTACACGCCGAAGACTTCGACCCTGGCAGCAGCGCCGACTATGTCGGCGCTAAGGTACCCCTACAGTTCAAGAGTCTTAACTTCATCCGCGGACGCAGCTTTCAACAGAGCTTTCTAATTGTCGATGAAGCGCAAAATCTGACGCCACATCAGATCAAGACCATCGTTACCCGGGCCGGGCAGGGCACCAAGGTAGTTTGTTTGGGTAACTTGGCGCAGATCGACACCCCCTACCTGAACTCGACCAGTTCAGGCTTGACCTATATGAGCGAGCGTTTTAAGGGTTTTCAACATGGTGGTGCCATTAGCCTGCGCGGGGTCGCGCGCAGTCGCTTGGCCGCCTTTGCTGAGACTCACCTCTAATGTTAGCGACCGAAAAGAGCTTTCCTAACAAACTAGCCCGAAGTATGATGCTTTGGCTTACCAAGAGGGCACCGTCATGGTTGAAATCATAGTAATAGATGATCATGATTTGGTTCGTTTTGGTCTGGTACGCCTCTTAGCCGATGTCGCCGGCATTCGCGTTGTGGCCGACGGCAATAGCGGCCAACGCGCGGTTGACCTGGCCAAGGAGTATGAGCCGGATGTCATTCTGATGGATGTCCGCATGCCCGGCATGGATGGCATCGAGGCGACGAAAAAAATTCAACGCCTGTTTCCGGAAATTAAAATCATTGCCGTCACGGCTTGCGATGATGACCCATTTCCCGCCCGCCTGTTGCAGGCCGGCGCGTCCGGCTACCTAACTAAGGGTGCCTCGACAGACGAAATGATCCAGGCGATTAAAACGGTTATGGCGGGCAAGAAATATTTAACGCCGACCATCGCACAAAAATTGGCCTTACAGAGCCTCGGCGTCTCGGATAATCCCTTTAATGATCTGTCCGATCGTGAAATGCAGATTGCGACCATGATCTGTTCGTGTAAAAAGGTGCAGGCAATATCCGACACCCTCTGTTTGAGTCCCAAGACCGTGAACACTTATCGGTATCGAGTATTTGAAAAATTATCGGTAACCAGCGACGTGGAACTCACGCATCTAGCCATTCGCTATGGATTACTGGAGCCTCAAGAAATGGTCTAATCGGATCATTCTGTTTATCTGACTTAAAGCGATTGCATGCCTGAAACCACAACGACTGTTTTTGATCCTAAATCCTTTCTACGTAATCTAACGACTCGTCCTGGGGTCTATCGGATGTATGCGAGCGATGGCCAGTTGCTCTATGTTGGCAAGGCGAAAAACCTCAAGAGCCGCGTCTCCAGCTATTTTCGCGCCAGCGGCCTAACCAACAAGACGGTCGCCTTGGTCAGCAAGATACAGTCGATTGAAATTGCCATCACTCACAGTGAAACCGAAGCCCTCCTATTAGAACAGACCCTAATCAGCAAGCATCGACCGCCTTACAATATTTTACTGGTCGATGATAAGTCCTATCCCTATCTAAAATTGTCAAAACAGCACAACCGGCCTGGTCTGTATTTGCATCGTGGCGCGCGCAACACCCAGGATGAGTATTTCGGCCCGTTTCCCAGCGCTACGGCAGTGCGCGAAAGCCTAATTTTACTGCAAAAAGCCTTTCGCATCCGCCAATGCGAAGACAGCGTTTACGCCAATCGCCAAAAACCCTGTCTGCAGTACCAGATTAAGCGCTGTAAGGCCCCCTGCGTCGGCCTGGTCTCGGACGCCGAATATCAACAAGATCTCGACAAAACTCGGGCCTTTTTGCAAGGCAAAAGCCAGGAGTTAATCGACACCATTGAGATCGAAATGGATCAGGCGGCCGCGCAATACGATTACGAACATGCCGCGGAGTTTCGCGATCAGCTGATGTTTTTGCGCAAGGTCCAAGAGCAACAATATGTTTCCGGGGCCAAGGGCAATGTCGATGTCTTTGCCGTGGTCAAACAAGCCGCCGGTGTCTGCATCCATTTTTTAATGGTGCGCGATGGACGCATGATCGGTAGCCGGAGTTTCTTTCCCAAGCCAGGTATCGAAGATGATGAAAAGCTGATTATGACCGGTTTTTTGGCGCAATATTATTTGGTTCGTCAGCATGGTGACTGCCCCAGTCAGATCCTTTCCAATGTACCGATCCCCGATGCCCAATCTCTGGCTGCGGCGATTAAGGAGCAATATCACAAGAGCGTGACGATCCAAAGCGCCGTGCGCACCACCAGTGCCAAGTGGTTAGATCTGGCGCAGACCAATGCCGCGGAACAACTGCAACTGCGCATGTCGCATGGCGTTCAGGTAACCCAGCGCTTAGAGGCCTTACAGGAGGTGCTGAGCCTGGAACAGATTCCAGAGCGGATCGAATGTTTCGATATATCCCATTCCAGCGGTGAAGCCACCACTGCGTCTTGCGTGATCTACGATCGCGATGGACCCAATAAGTCGCTTTACCGCAAGTTTAATATTGAAAATGTCGCCGCCGGTGATGACTATGCGGCCATGGCGCAAGCCATTCAACGGCGCTATGCCCGGCTGCAGAAGGAAGAAACCCGATTGCCCGACCTGTTAATCGTCGATGGCGGTAAGGGCCAGATGAGTATGGCCCGTGAGGTTATGAACGAGCTGGGTATTGCAATTCCGCTGTTAGGGATCGCCAAGGGGGAAACCCGGAAGCCGGGCATGGAGACCTTGTTTTTTGAAACACCGGATCAGGTCATTCTGTTACCAAACTTTTCACCGGCCCTGCATTTGATCCAGCATATTCGCGACGAGGCGCATCGTTTTGCCATTACCGGACATCGAGCCAGGCGCGGCAAGGCACGTCTGGGGTCGGTCTTAGATGAGGTACCACAGGTCGGACCGGGGCGCAGAAGGGCACTGATCCGCCATTTTGGCAGCGCCATTGCGGTTAAGTCGGCCAGTGTCGATGAAATCACCAAGGTCAGCGGTATTTCCAAGACATTGGCTCAAGATATCTATAATTTTTTACATTCGGGCTAATCAAGACATTCTTGTGTACGGCGAGGTGTCCAAAGCCCCCTTAGAGTGTTTATAATGCCGCATCTTAATATGCGGTAACGTCATGAATATCCCAAATCTCCTCACCTTGCTCAGACTGCTTCTCATTCCCGTCTGTGTGGGTGTCTATTACTCGCCGTACGCTTGGGCTTATTTGGCCACTGCCATTCTCTTTACCATTGCGGCCATAACAGATTGGTTTGACGGCTATTTAGCACGTAAATGGGGTCAGATGACCGCTTTTGGGGCCTTTTTGGACCCGGTAGCCGATAAGTTAATCGTGGCCTCCGTCTTGGTTGTCTTGGTTGAACGCCATGAAACGGTCTGGTTAACCATTCCGGCGGTCATTATCATCGGCCGTGAAATTGTTATTTCGGCGTTGCGCGAGTGGATGGCCGAAGCCGGCAAACGCGCCAGTGTGGCCGTTAATATGCTCGGCAAGCTGAAAACAACGGTACAGATGGTGTCGATCATTGTCTTGCTGAGCCAGGTGCCGGGTACCATTATTGCCAATTTGGGATTGGCGGCCTTGCAGTTGGCTGCGGTTCTGACCCTCTGGTCGATGATTGTATATTTGCGGGCCGCCTGGCAGGATCTAAAACCAAAGTCGTCCTAAGTGCTTAAAATTTAAAGGAAAAAGTGTTTGACATTCGAGGGCGCTGGTATAAAATGCGCCCCACGTTGTTAGGGCGAAAGCCGCTAAAAACGGGATTTTTAACGCGGGAATAGCTCAGTGGTAGAGCACAACCTTGCCAAGGTTGGGGTCGGGAGTTCGAATCTCCTTTCCCGCTCCAAAAATCCGCTAGATCTTCGGTTCTACCAGTAAGAAGTAACTTGGTTTGTAACACCAGTTAGTAATTGTCGGCTCGATTGGCATTGCTTCATACTCTAAGGGCTGACCAGCGGCACACTGGTTAAAATATGCAAGTTTGGCGCGGTGGCAGAGTGGTCATGTAGCGGACTGCAACTCCGCGTACGCCGGTTCGATTCCGACCCGCGCCTCCACCCTTTCTCAGGGTTTAAATGAGTCTCAGAATTTTTAATCGTCATTTCCTGGTCTGTTGTTATTGCAACCAGTTTGCCGACGCATGACCACTGACTCCGTGGTAAAAGGAGTAGTCAGACGGCGACGTCTAAGTCTCTTGCGGGTGTGGTGGAATCGGTAGACACACAAGACTTAAAATCTTGCGACTTAACAGTCGTGCCGGTTCAAGTCCGGCCACCCGCACCATCTTCATCCTCCTCTAGCGTCATTCTATTGCTTAAGGCCTCCGCCTCTAGGCGACTTTTGTTGTCTGCTTGGAAAATGCGCAGTTATATCGTGCCGACGACGGGCTTCAGCTATTCAAGCAGGATCCTCGTTGCTACTCAAAAGGTGGCTGGACTTGTCGGTGCAGCAGTGACACTCTGCTCATCAGTTGCCCTCTGTGCGCAACAAACAGTCGGCGGTGCGATGACGGCCCGTTTATCAATACTTTTTCGAGGTTGCCCATGGCGCAGCACACTATTGTTGGCGGCGGAATCATCGGTTTGATGTGCGCCTACTATCTGTCTGAGGCCGGTCGCCAAGTGACGGTAATAGATCGCTTGGTACCGGGCGACGACGGCCAGGCCTCATACGGTAACGCGGGGGTCCTGGCGGTGGGCAGTGTTATGCCGCTGGGTGAGCCGGGTTTAATCTGGCAAGGCTTGAAGATGCTGGTCACGGCCGACTCCAGCCTATCTATACCCTGGCGTTATCGCTTGGCAATCATGCCTTGGTTGGTGCGCCTGTTACGCGAGTCGAGCGCGCATCGGCAGGATCAAAATGCCCAGGCGATCAGCCAATTAAATGCCTTGTCGAACCGCAATTGGCGCGCACTGATATCGGACCTCAATCTGCAGGATGAATTTCGCGATAGCGGCTGGTTGAAGTTGTTTGAAAGCGATGCCGCCATGGCTGCCATGGCGACTCAAAAACCTTATCTGGACGCCGTTGGGCTGAGCTATCAACAATTGACCGCCGATGAAGTGCGTCAACTCGAACCCTCATTGGGCCACCAGTTTCGCCACGGCATGTTGCAAAGCCAAGCGCAAACCATACGCCAACCGCATAGGCTCTTGATACGCTTGGCGGATCAGTTGCAGCGCCGGGGGGTGATCTTCCTGCAAGGTGAAGCCCGCGAAATCAAGCCGGAAGCGGACCAGTTTGTCGTCACCGGTCCAGATCTCAAGCATCGCTGCAGCGCCTTAACGGTCTGTGCTGGGGCCTGGTCACAGCGCTTATTGGCCACCCTGGGTGATACTTTCCCCCTGGAAACAGAGCGCGGTTATCACCTGCAGTTTAGCGGCCACAGTGAACTCTCGCGTTCGGTGATGCATATGGAAAAACATCTGGTGCTGTCGCCTATGGATGACGGTTTACGGATGACCGCTGGAGTAGAATTAGCCGGCTTGGACGCCCCGGCGGACTTTGCTTGGGTGCGCCGTAAAGTGGCCATCGCGCGGCAGATCTTGCCCTCTGTCGACTTTACCGAACAATCGACCTGGCTAGGTTTTCGGCCCTCGTTACCAGACTCCGTTCCGGTCATCGGCGCCCATCCGCGTTGGCCGAACCTAACCCTGGCCTTCGGCCATGGCCACCTAGGGATGACTCAGAGTGCCGCCACTGGGCATTTGCTCGCGCAAACGATTCAAGGGCTACCCAGTGATATTCCAATCGGGCCTTATCGAGCGGACCGGTTTTAGCCGGTCTAGCTTCTGATACTTATGTACTAAATTAAAAAGCTATTTCCAGCTGTTGATCCCGGAATTGTGCCTGGTTGCCGGCCGAAAACACCAAGGCTTGGCAGCCTAGGGGCGACTCATTTAATAACACCTCGGGCAGCTCATCAACGCTGTTTGACCACACCGCCACGATCGAGCTTTTGCCATTTTGCACGCAACGTTGGATATATCGAGTTGTGGCCTCACTGTTTTGGGCCAAGCGGATAATCCGAACATAATAGTCCCCGAGCCCAATTTCATTCAGATACTGATCATTGGGAATGAAGGGTGGATTGATTAGGGTAACCCATTGACGCTTATTAGCGTTGGCGCGCATCGATGCAATCAGATGGTGCCATTGATTCAGTAATGGGGAGTCATAGGCATGGAACTCCACAAAGGATCTGGCTTTTTTGCCCATGGAGAGCAAAAAGTGTTGGTTAAGCTGGGCATGTTGCTGAGCGGCTATCATATCGACCTCTATACTGTATGAAATTCCAGTACCTGTATTTATATACAGCTTTCAGTGGGAAGTCAAAAAAAAGAGCCCGTTACGGCTCTCTTTATTGGCCGCCGCTTAGCGACGTCGAAAGAGCGGTTGGCTTTGTTGCACATCGGCCTGATAATTGACGGGCAGGGCGGCTCGTATTAACAAGGCTGTCTGTTGCTCTGCGGCACTTCGGCAAGCAAAGGCATTAAAGCCACAGCGCTCTAAATAGCCGACTTGGTCGGGCATAAAGTCTCCGGTAGCACGTATTTCACCGCTATAACCAAACTGCTCGCGCAGTTGACGGGCGTAACTGAAGGCACGGCCATCGGCGACCTTACCGAACTGAAAAGCGACCACGGCAATCGTTGGCAAATAGTCTATTAGACCGCTTAGGTCTTCATTTTCCCGAATATAAACCCCCAGTTCGGCCGTTGCTTGGCAGAGCTCAGGCCCCCGTTCGGTCCACAATGAAACCGGCAGGAGCGATCCGTTGGGCAGGTTAGCACTGTAATCGCCTGCAAGTATTTGCCAAGGGTCATGAGCGATCCGTACCCCGTCCTTAATGAGATGGTGCATAAACAGCCTCCTTAAAAGGTGTTAGCCCGATGCGCTGAACCACGTCGATAAAGGGTTCTTGCGGCTGACGTTGGGCTAAGAAGACATCTATCACCTGCTGCACGACCTCGGTAATATGGTCGGCCTTAACTGAAGGCCCCAATATCTTGCCTACTCGACCATCGATGCCGCTATCACCGCCCAGTGAGACTTGATAAAATTCCTCGCCCTTTTTGTCGACCCCTAAGATACCGATATGGCCGATATGGTGATGGCCACAAGCGTTCATACAACCGGATATATTCAGATCGATATTGCCCAGGTCGTGGAGATAGTCCAGATCATCAAACTGTAACTGGATCGCCTCGGCTATGGGGATCGACTTGGCATTGGCCAGGGCGCAGAAGTCACCCCCAGGGCAGCAAATTACATCATTTAGGGTGCCAACCGTCGGATCGGCAAAGCCCAGTTGATCGAGTCGTTGCCAGAGAATCAGTAGGTCAGCTTGTTTGACGTCGGCGAGGATAAGGTTTTGTTGGTGACTCACTCGTAGCTCGCCAAAGGAGTACTGATCGGCCAAGTCCGCCACCACGTCTAATTGTTCCGCGGTCGCATCGCCAGGGGCATATCCGGTCTTTTTCAGTGCCAAGGTTACCGCGGCGTAGCCGGGTTGCTTGTGCGCCTCGACATTATAGCTCAACCACTTGTTAAAACCGTCGTGGGCAAAGCGCTGCTGCCCTAGCAGGTCGCTTTGATCGGTTAGGGCAGCATAGTTCGGATCGGTAAAGAATTGCCCGACTCGATCAATTTCAGCATCGGTTAGCGTCGCGGCGCCACCCTTATTGACCTGCCACTGCTCTTCGACCATAGCCTTAAAAGCGTCGATGCCGAGGGCCTTAACTAAAATCTTAATTCGAGCCTTGTATTTATTGTCTCGACGACCGTTCAGGTTGTATACCCGTAGAATTGCTTCCAAGTAGGTCAGCAGGTCTTCCTTGGGCAAAAAGGCGCGTATTTCTTGCCCAGGAAGGGGCGTACGCCCAAGTCCGCCGCCCACGAATACCTGAAAACCCACGACGCCATCGGCATTTTTAACCAACTGCAGGCCTATATCGTGGAAGCGGATCGCGGCCCTGTCGGTCGTGGTGGCTGCATTGACGGCAATTTTAAATTTGCGCGGTAAATAGGCAAATTCTGGGTGTAAGGTCGACCATTGGCGGATAATTTCACACCAGGGACGTGGATCTTCGACCTCATCGGGCATAACCCCAGCAAATTGGTCCGTGGTGGTGTTACGGATACAGTTACCCGACGTTTGTATCGCATGCATTTGCACAGCGGCCAATTCGGCCAAGATATCGGGTACATCTTCCAGCGCCGGCCAATTCAATTGAATGTTCTGCCGGGTGGTGAAATGGACATAACCCTTATCGAATTGCCGACTGACATCAGCAATGGTGCGCAACTGGCGAGCGGACATCAAACCATAGGGTACGGCGATGCGCAGCATCGGCGCATGACGCTGCACATAGAGACCATTTTGCAGGCGCAGCGGCAGAAATTCTTCGGGTTTTAAATCACCAGTCAGGAAGCGCTCCGTCTGTTCTCGGAACTGCGCAACGCGTTGATCAACGATTTGTTGGTCATACGAGTCGTAAACGTACATGTAGCACCCTCATCAGAAACGGAAATCAAGCCGATCGACCACAGCCGACCCTATATCCACGTACTATACAGAAGGTTCTTTATTCTCTGAAGTATTAAAGTTTCATAATTTAAGACGATAACGTTATATAAAGCGGGTTGCGGAACGTATCAAAAGCCTATTAAATGCTCTGCGAGCACCTACCTATAAGTCGGTGAAACGGGTTAGATCAAAAAAACAAGAAAGAGAGAGAATATGTCCATTAGCAAATCAAAAATGAGCGATTCACAAGCCGATGCGATTGCCGCGGTTGTTGTCATCTTTACCGTGGTTGTGACGGCCGTCTATTGGGTTGCTGGGGTCTAGATTCGCCACCTTGCATGCATTACAAAAAAAAGGGCTGAAGCCCTTTTTTTTGTTTCGGCCCGGCAGATTTTGCATGCGCAGCGCTTAGGCGACTATGCTTACCAGCGCAATTAAGCCACCGACAAACAAGACCGTAAAGATCAGGCCGCCCGCCACGAATGGCCAAATGCTCGGGCTTGCAAAGTCCTGTAGTCTATTTCGGTTGCTCTGGACACCAATAACAGCCGACAAAACACTTTTCGTTACTTGCCAAAATCCGGGTTTGTTCAACTTAATCATAAAGCACCTTTCGAATTAGCGACATTGAGCGACATTAACAATAAAAGTTGTGACAACTGTTACCAAAATGGCGCATATTCACAGTATAAGTCTATTGCAGGCATTTTATTGCACCTTGTTAAGATACAAAAGAATTTTTCGATATCCTGATGACGGCGTCACAGCGCCAGACAACTCGACTATAACAATAATACAGAGGCTATTATGTCCACAGTGCTAACGAACAGCCATGACGAATTGATGGAATCCTTGTTTCAACATCTCAGGTCGCACTTTCCTGAAGAGCATCAAAAGGATCTCAATAACCTCATCACAGGTCTGTTCCGCCACGCCGGTATGCGAGATTTGGTTAAGTACGATTTGTCCGATCTAGCCGGTATGGTCGTGACCCTTTGGCGCACACTGCAAGCAAGACCGTCTCACCGTGCCAGTATCCAGGTGATTAACCCCAATGTTGAAGAACATGAATGGCAAAGCCAGCACACTATAGTATCGATTTTGCACAATGACCTGCCATTCGTCATCGATTCCGCTCGCTTAGCGTTAAATAAGCTTGGCCTAAACATCCATGCCGTCTTCTACGGCACCTTTTCGGTTATTCGCACCGAGGCAGGCCAGTTCAGTGGCTTCGGGCCAGAAGGCACCAAGGAATTACTACTCTGTCTGGAAATGGACCGCACCTCTATTTCCGAGCAACGTCAGGCCGTCGAAAGCGCATTGTCTGAGGTGATGGACGACGTTATCTATGTCGTCGATGACTTCCCAAAAATGATGGCTAAAACCCAGGAAGTGGTCGCAGACCTTGAGCGCAAGAAATACCCATTCAGTGCGCAGGCATTGGCAGAAGCCAGCGTGTTTATGCAGTGGATCGCTAACAATCACTTCAGCTTTCTAGCCTATGATGAGTATGTTATCGAGGACGGCATGGTAAAGCAGGTCCCCGGGACTGAATTGGGCCTCTTTAAGAAGAACCACAATCGGCGCAGTGAGTCGATTGATGCCATGTCTCAGGAACGTCGAGATCATGTGTTTAAGCAGGAATTATTGATCTTTACTAAGTCCGGGCGCCGATCCACCGTGCATCGCTCGGCTTATTCAGACTATATATTGGTGAAAGAATTCAATGATCAGGGCGAAGTTGTGGGTGGGCGTCGATTTTTAGGGCTCTATACCTCATCGGTTTACAATGAAACACCGCAAAACATCCCCGTTGTGCGCCGTAAAATACTTAAAGTCTTGGTTAACAGCGGCTTCACCGCCGGCGGTCATGCTTACAAAGAGCTTGCCGCAATCCTCTATAATTTCCCACGTGACGAGTTGATTCAAAGCGATGAAGATACCCTGTTGCGGGTGTCCAGCGACGTGCAATCGATTCAGGAACGGAAACAGATTCGCTTGTTTTTGCGTAAAGATGCTTACGGAAAATTTCTCAATGCGGTCGTTTATATGCCCAGAGATATTTTCAATACCCAAATTCGGATTAAGGTTCATGACATGTTGGCGGAATATTTTTCCGTCGAAGGGTCAGATTACACCACCATTTTCAGTGAGTCGGTGCTGGCTCGATCCCGCTTTGTCTTTAAATTAGCCGCACCACTTGATGTGTTACCGCCGGTAGAGCTGTTGGAGAGCCGGATCGTGCAGATTGCCAAGCGCTGGACCGATGACCTGCAACATGCATTGGTAGAGTCCTTTGGCGAAGAGAAGGGCATCCGTCTCTATCATTCTTACGAGTATGCCTTTCCATCTGGTTATACCGAAGAGTACAGCGCGCGCGTTGCGGTGGCGGATATACAACGGATTGAGAGCTTGCACACTAATCCGGATGAACAGATTACGCTGAGTTTTTTCAGCTCCATCGAACCCAACGGTTCGATACTCAAGATGAAAATATTCAACAAGGGCCAAGCGCTCCTATTGTCGGATTTAATACCTATCTTAGAAAATCTGGGTTTAAAGGTTATCGATGAATTTCCTTTCGATATCAATCACCCGGAAAATGGCTGCACCTGGATCTATGACTTTAATCTGCTCTATGAACCCGATGCCAACCTAGATCCGGCCCAATATCGAGAAGAATTTTCCAAGGCGTTCTTGAACGTTTGGAAGGGTCGCGCCGAAAACGATCAGTTTAACCGACTTATTTTGCGCGCCAAATTAACCTGGCGTGAAGTGGCCATGTTGCGCGGCTACGCCAAATATATGAAACAGATTCGCTTCGGTCTTAGTCTGGAATATATAGCGGAGACCTTGATTCGTTATTCGGAACTGACTGACCACCTGTCGGAATTGTTTTCTGCCCGCTTCAATCCCGACAAGCAAAGCGATGTCGGCATGGTCGAGCGTTGGGTCGAAAAGATTGAACTGTTGCTCGAAGATGTCAACAATATCAACGAAGATCGCATTATTCGGCGTTATATTGAATTGATCTTGGCCACCGTTCGGACCAACTTCTATCAGGAAGATGCGGCCGGGCTGCGCAAGGAATATATCAGTTTTAAACTCAATTCCAGCCAAATCAGCGATATTCCCCTGCCCAAACCCAAGTTTGAAATCTTCGTCTATTCGCCGCGCATCGAAGGGGTGCATTTACGCGGCGGCAGTGTTGCTCGAGGCGGCCTGCGCTGGTCCGATCGAAACGAGGATTTCCGAACCGAAGTGCTCGGACTGGTCAAGGCCCAGCAGGTCAAGAATGCGGTTATCGTGCCGGTTGGTGCCAAAGGTGGCTTTGTTGCTAAGCAATTACCACCACCATCGGATCGGGATGCCTTTTTTAAAGAGGGCATTGCCTGTTATAAAACCTTTATTCGGGGTCTGCTCGATATCACCGATAACTTGGTGGACAATGCGGTCAGCCCGCCAAAACAGGTCGTCCGCTACGATAAGGACGACCCCTATATGGTCGTCGCGGCCGACAAGGGCACGGCGACCTTTTCCGATATTGCCAATAGCGTGGCAAAAGAATACAACTTCTGGCTCGGAGACGCCTTTGCATCGGGTGGTTCGTTTGGCTACGACCACAAGAAAATGGCGATCACGGCCCGAGGCGCTTGGGTTAGCGTACAACGTCATTTCCGCGAAATGGATATCAATGTCCAAGATGACCCCATTACCGTCGTCGGTATCGGCGATATGGCGGGGGATGTCTTTGGCAATGGTCTACTGCGCTCGCAGACGGTTAAGTTGGTCGGTGCCTTTAACCATATGCATATTTTTATAGACCCCAACCCGGATGCGGCCGTCAGTTTCAAGGAACGTCAGCGACTTTTTGACTTGCCCCGTTCCAGCTGGGAGGACTATAACGCTAAGCTGATGTCGAAAGGCGGCGGCATCTTCAGTCGCAGTTCGAAATCGATTCCGGTTAGTAAGGAAATGACGGCCCTCTTTGAACTGACGGTAAGCAAAATATCGCCTACCGACCTGATGATCGCCATGCTTAAAGCGCCGGTTGATCTGCTCTGGAATGGCGGTATTGGCACCTATGTTAAGGCCACATCGGAAAATCACTTGGACATCGGCGATAAGGCCAACGATGCGTTACGCATCAATGGCAATGAATTGCGCTGCAAGGTGATTGGCGAGGGCGGTAACTTAGGCTTTAGCCAGCTCGGACGCATCGAATACAATCTCAATGGCGGGCGCAGTTTTACCGACTTTATCGATAATGCCGGCGGGGTTGATTGCTCGGACCATGAAGTGAATATGAAGATCTTGTTGGACGAAATGGTCGCCAATGGCGACATGACCGTTAAACAACGCAACTCAACCTTGGAAAAGCTGACCGAAGACGTCTCTGAGCTGGTCCTGACGAATAACTACCGCCAGACCCAGGCCTTAGGCATAGCCTTCACTGAGTCCTTTCCGCGTGTTGAAGAATATAGACGCTTGATTCACAACCTTGAAGACGCCGGTAAACTTAACCGCGAACTGGAATTCTTACCCAGCGACGATCTAATTTCCGAACGTAAAGCCAATGGCTTCGGTCTGACTCGTCCCGAATTGGCCGTGTTGATTTCCTACGTCAAAGGCGACCTGAAAGAAGTCTTGGCAAAGAAAGAGCTGGCTAATGACGACTTCATTCGCGGCATCGTAGTAACCGAATTCCCAACGGCGATGCAAAAGAAGTTCGGCAAGATGATGAACGAACATCGCCTGCGTAAGGAGATCATCGCCACCCAGGTGGCGAACGATATGATCAACTATATGGGCATTACCTTTTTCAGTCGTTTGCATGAGAGTACCGGCGCATCGCCGATCGAGGCCGCGAAAGCCTATGTCGCGAGTCGCGAGATCTTCGGTTTGCACGACCTGTGGGCTGAAATTGAAGCCTTGGACCACCAGATCTCGGCCGATTTACAGTCGAAAATGATGCTCATCACTATGCGGATGGTGCGTCGCAGTTCGCGCTGGTTGATTAAAAACTTCCGTTCTGGCATCGACATCGCCAATGTGATTGCGCTTTTCAAACAACCGTTACAGGAAATGGCGGGCAGCTTAGAGCAGGTATTGTCGCCTGAACAAAACGATGTCTGGTTGGCCGATGCTCAGAAAATGATCGACGTCGGCGTACCCGAGAGCCTGGCCAAGCGCATCGCCGCCGCCGATCTGATGTATACCTCTCTGGGTGTGGTCGCTGTCGCGCAAAGCCTGAAGCGCGACTCGTTGGCGGTCGCTAACGGATATTTCCGCGTCGGTGAATCGCTTGGTCTGGAACTCTTTTCCCGACAGGTCAATTCTCTCAAGGTGATGACCCATTGGCAGGCCATGGCCCGCGAATCGTTCCGCGATGACCTAGAATGGCAACAACGTCGCATCACCCAGGGTTTATTTATCCAGATGACCGAGACCGATCAGCTCGAGACCACCGTAGACCGGTGGTTGGAGGACAATAAGATTCTGGTCGATCGCTGGTTGCGGATGATGAACGAGATTCGTGCCGTAAGCGAACCGGAATTCAGCATGTACAGCGTCGCGATTCGAGAACTGCTGGATCTGTCTCAGGCCACCATGCCGGAACTCTAAGTCCGGGCCAAGTTAGGGTACTGGCGCTGACCCTCGGTCGAGCAAAAGTGCCCTTGTTTTTTGCGTAACTTTTATTAGATAATAGAACCATCAAGCCTAATAGCGCTACTCGACAGAACCCTAACCATGCCCGCCATACCAGCCTCTAAAAGTACCCTAATTGTTGATCTGGTGATCAGCGCCGATGAATACCTAAAGCACTATAAGGGCTCAGTTACCCAGGTTTCAGCCTTTTCACAAGATGGCCGTCGGGTACGTTTTCCTACCGCAATTTTGCAACCCTTTGTAACGCGTGAAGGCATTCGGGGCAGCTTTGCCATTCATTTCGATGCCGAACACAAGTTCGTTAACATTGTGAAGGTCGGTTGATCCCGTTCTGTCAACCGCCGTCAAAGTCAGTATAATCCGGCTCACTTAGCCTGGGAGAAACACATGTATTCCGTCTTACGAAAAGCACTATTTTTGTTATCTGGTGAAACGGCACACGAACTCTCCATGGATAGCCTGGGAGCCCTGTCGCGGTTGCGTTTGACGGGCCTCTTACCCAAGCCCGCGCAGCAGAAAGCCGTCACTGTATTTGGCCTGGAATTCCCTAACGCGGTCGGTCTTGCCGCCGGCTTGGACAAGAACGGCGATTATATCGATGCCTTGGGGGCCTTGGGCTTTGGTTTTATTGAGGTCGGCACCGTGACGCCGAAGGCTCAACCGGGCAATGCCTTACCGCGTATTTTTCGCATCCCCGAAAAAGAAGCCATTATCAATCGCATGGGCTTCAACAATAAGGGGGTCGACTACCTGGTTGAGCGCGTCAAACGAACGACCTATAAGGGCGTTGTCGGTATTAATATCGGTAAAAACAAGGACACCCCCGAGGACCAGGCCGTGGATGACTATCTCTATTGCTTGGATCGGGTCTATGAGGTGGCAGACTATATAGTGATCAACCTGTCCTCGCCCAATACCCCGGGGCTGCGGAACCTGCAATTTGGCGATAATTTGAGTCAACTGCTTAGCGCCCTCAAGCAGCGCCAACAGGCGCTGGATCAAACCCTTAGGCACACCCCTATCTTGATCAAGATCGCGCCAGACTTAACCGATGAGGAGGTGCAGACATTGGCCAGCACCTTCAATGAACTTGAGGTTGAGGGGGTTATTGCCACCAATACCACTGTGTCACGCGAGGAGGTCAGCGGTTTTCAATATGCCGATGAGGCCGGGGGCTTGTCCGGTGCGCCGGTGCGAGAGCAAGCGAATCATGTTTTGAAGCTGTTTCGCGAACGACTCGACAGCAAAATACCCCTAATAGGGGTCGGCGGGATTATGTCGCCCCATGAGGCGGAAGAAAAGCTCAGAGTCGGGGCCGATTTGGTGCAGCTCTATACCGGCTTTATTTACCATGGTCCGACCTTGGTCAGACAGGCCATCGAGCGCGTGGCTCGGCTCTAATCTTAAAACAACGATCTTAGCGCCATAAAAAAAGCCAGCATTTGCTGGCTTTTTTTATCGAGCTTCGTTCTCTTTAATGATGAATGACAACTTCATTGACGCGATGGATACCGCTAACGCCGGTGTAGCCGTCCCAATGGTCGCTGCGTCCTTCACGCCAGCCGTTGATCCATTGTTGATGCTCCGGCCCTTCTTCTTTAGGGCATAACTCTTTAGATCTGCCTTCTACTCCGGCCATATATCCCTTTTGAAAAGCTCTTTCCATCATGTCTCTTTTTTGTCGTTTCATAGGTGTGCCTCGTACATTGTTGCTTCTAAAGTCTGGAACGCAAAGGAAACACGTTCCAAGTGAAAGCTAAAGATGTGCTACTGTTGTAACTAATTAAGGACGTACGTGTCGATGAACAATATAATCTAAACATCGATTTTTATATGAATAGTATATATAAGAAGAAATCGAATACTGGCACGCCCATTTAGCGGGCTGCTTAGGACGATTCCCGACCCTTACAAAAGCTTACATATACGAATAAACACTAATTAATATATTTTTTATAGAGAATCTGTCTAAAAATGACTAACACACAAACATTTCGATTCTGGGTCACTTGCCCACAGGGTGTAACCGGGCTACTCAGGCAAGAAATTGAAGGCATTTGCGCGGTTAAAACCGGGGATTGGCACAAGGGTGTAACCTTTGAGGGGCCCTTGATCGATGCCTATCGAGTGTGTTTATGGAGTCGTTTGGCCAACCGCGTCTTTCTCGCGCTGGATGAAACCAGTGATGTCTCCTTTGTGGCCCTAGAGCGCATGGTGACGTCGGTCGATTGGGATCAGCATGTCAGGCCAACGGGTTCTCTCAAGGTCAATTTTTCCGGCTATTTGCCAGAAATTCGCGATACCCGCTTCGGCGCGCAAAAGGTTAAGGACTGGGTGGTCGATCAGTTCCGTGCCCGACACGGCACCCGTCCAGATGTAGCTCAAGATCCAGATTTAACCATCTATGCTCAGGTCGCTAAAAAGAAAATGTTCCTCGGCATCGAGCTAACCGGTGATTCCTTGCATCGCCGTGGTTACCGCCAATCGACCGGGCCGGCCCCGATCAAAGAAAATCTCGCTGCGGCACTGCTGTGTGCCGCCGATTGGCCCGCCATGGCACGCGAGAAACAGTCCTTCTTAGATCTGATGTGCGGTTCCGGTACGCTGGTCATTGAGGCGGCGATGATTGCCGCCGACTACGCACCCGGTTTGGGCCGCGCACGTTTCGGCTTTGAAGGCTGGCTACAACATGCGCATGAGGATTGGCAGACGGTACAGCAGGATGCCCGCGCACGACGCTTGGTCGGTATTGAGCAGATGCCACCGATTCTGGGCTACGACAGCGATGCTGGCGTGATTGCGCAGGCCAATGAGACCCTAGAGAAATTGGGTCTGGCCGAACAGGTGCGTTGTTATTACAAAGACCTAGATGACTGGACTCTGCCAACCCATTGGCCGTTAAAGCCAGGCCTATGGTTGTCGAACCCACCCTATGGTGAGCGCTTGGGTGATAAGCCAACGCTGCTAAAGACCTACCGCCGTATCGGTGAGATCGCGCGCGGTGAGTTAGAGGGTTGGTCGATGGCTATGTTGACCTCAGAAGATATCCTCGCGCGTGAAATCGGCCTCCGGCCGACGCAGAAACGGACCTTTTACAACGGCGCTATTGAAACGACGCTGTATCGTTATCAGGCCACTCCAGCCGATCAACCACGTGAAAGCACGCTCTCCGCGGGAGCCTCAGAACAGGCTTTGGCCTTTAAAAATAGGGTTGAGAAAAACCTCAAGCAGCTTAAAAAATGGCGCGCTAAAGAGGGCATCGAAGCCTATCGTGTCTACGATGCCGATCTGCCCGACTTTGCCATTGCCGTCGACCATTATGGCGATTGGCTGCATGTGCAGGAATACGCCGCGCCCAAATCGGTACCGGAGCATAAGGCCCAGCAGCGCCTGTTAACGGCGGTCGATCTGTTATCTCAGATCTTCACCATTCCCGTCGCGCAAATCGCGGTGAAGCGCCGCGAGAAGCAGAAGGGCACCAAGCAGTACGAAAAGAATGCACCCTCGGGCCAATTCTTTGATGTCACCGAATACGGCGTCAAGTTGCGCGTCAATTTGCTCGACTATTTGGATACCGGCCTGTTTCTCGATCATCGCAATACCCGCCAGTGGGTGCAGAAAAATGCCCAAGGGCAACGCGTTCTGAACCTATTCTGCTATACCGGCAGTTTTTCGTCCCACGCCTTGCTGGGCGGGGCGATCAAGACGGTTAGCGTGGATTTGTCCAAGACCTATCTGAAGTGGGCGCGCGATAATCTTGAGATGAACGGCGGTAAAGAAGGGCCAAACCATCAGTTTGTGCACGCCGATTGTTTAACCTGGCTAAAGGATTGCAAGGATGCCTTTGATCTGATTATTCTCGATCCGCCAACCTTCAGTAACTCTGCGCGCATGACCGACACACTTGATGTTCAGCGCGATCATGAGTCGATGATCAATGATGCCATGCAGTTGCTCACCGCAGAAGGGGTGCTGGTGTTTTCCAACAACGCCAGGAAGTTTGTCCTTGCCGAGGAACTGAAGGCCCGTTTCCAAGTCAAGGATGTCACGCTGCGCTCGGTACCGAACGATTTCAAACGCGGCTTGCCGCACCAGTGCTTCGAAATCCGCCATCGCTTTGCCTAAGGCCAACCGGTGGTCAGCCTTAGGCGGTCGGTAGGAGTCGATGAAGCCCTGTGCTCGGGCTAAGCATCGCCTACCTCCGAGCCTGCATTAGACCAGAAAGCGGCAATACAGGTTGCGCAGATGCACACTCGGTTGCGCTGCGCAGTCGGCACCTGTGCGAGCAGGGTAGGCGGAATCTCTAGCGCCATACACCAGCAGTCGGCAGCCTTATCGGCGCTACTTCTATTAGTAGAAGCGGCGGAAGCGCACCGGTTATCCGCCAGACAGAGTGGGCAGATTAGCGCATTTTGCATCAAGTCGCCCTCCATGCTTATATCTTTATATCGCCGGCCGACACCCGCGCCCTATTTAATACACTGAATAATATTGAACCGGGCGTTATTGGAGCGCAGCTTGACCGCCTGAAAATGGCGTTTGCAGGCGGTGCGATAATCCAAATGGCGGTTGGCAACCAACCACAGCTGTCCACCCTCAGTTAGGTGTTGGCCGGCATCACGGATCATCTTGACGGCGATGTTTTCAGTTAGGGTCGTGCTCTGATGAAAGGGCGGATTGCAGATAATTAGTTCAAATTGCTCATCGTGAGCCAACTGGTTCAGGCCATTACTGTGCCGATAACTGAGTTTCTCGGTCCAACCGTTTGCCGCCAGGCTGAGTTGCGCCGACGCCAAGCCCTGTTGACTGTCATCTACCAAGCACAGTTCGAGCTCCGGCTGCCGCTGCAGCAGGGCAACTGCCAAAAGTCCATTGCCACAGCCCAGATCCAGCGCCTTGTTGACCTGAGGCATTAGGTTAAAAAAGCCAATAAAGGTGCGCGCCCCGGGATCAATGGTATTTTCCGCATAACAGCCGGGCAGGTTGGTGAATTCGGCCGATAGCTCGGGTACCTGATATTGGCTGTTGCCAACCGATTGGGCCGATGTGATCGGTTTCTGCAGACGAATTACCCGAGCTTTTTTCTCCGCTCGACCGGGTTCAACCTCGGCAAAGAGCTGTTCCATGACCTTTATGTGACCCTTGCCAACATGTTTGACCATGCCCAGAACATAAAACTGGGTCTCAGCCGAGCTGGCCGCAATAAGCTGCTCCAATTGCCATTGAAACAATTTAATTGATTTGGGAATGTGGATGATCACCGTTTGATAGGTGGCCACCGTGGCCAGCTGATCGATTATCTGGGGCAATCGAACGGCATTCTTGCTGCAGTTCAGCTGCAGTGCTTCTTGGGCCATGGCCGAGTCGTGCCACCAGTCCAGATCGCTTTCGTGCAGCGCCACGGCAAGGGCGGCAAAGTCGTCGTTGACGACCACTATTTTGCCGGCGGTACTGGTATTAAGGCGCTCCAAGAGCAGTTCATCGGCGGCGTTCCACGCCTGCAATTGACTGTCTTGTGGAATCCGAACCAAGCGAAAGGCTGAAAACATCTGTTACTCCAAATTTGAGGGGCGGCGGCCGGGGGTCAGGCCGCGGTTATAACGGTTAGATTGTACGCTAAAAGGGTGTCATATTCAGATCTATGCCTGAGTGGCGCATGTCCTGGCGCTGGCTTAACAACGCTCTAAGATGACCCCGGCTTCCATATGATGGGTGTAGGGAAATTGATCGAATAGGGCGCAGGCGGTCATCCTATAGTCACCTTGCAAGGCGGCTATATTGGCGACCATTGATTCTGGGTTACACGACACATAGACGATGCGTCGAAAGCGCTGAATAAGGCTGATGGTGTCCTCATCCAAACCCGCTCGAGGCGGGTCAACCAACACGGTATCAAAGTCATAGGAGGCCATGTCAAACTCATTAAAGCGCCGACTGGGTTCATTTTTAACCCAGGCTTTGGACAGGTCTTCACTGGCCATACGCGCGATCTTTAGGTTGTCACGTCGATTCAGGCTGATATTTTCTTGGGCGCTCTTAACCGCGGTGCGTGAAATCTCTGTGCCAAGGGCCAAGCGAAAGTTGTGCGACAGGGGAATGGAGAAATTACCATTGCCGCAATACATCTCCATCAGGTCGCCCTGTTGCGAACCCAGTGTTTGTGCGACGGCCCAGCTGACCATCTGTTCACAGACGCCGGCATTGGGCTGAGTAAAGCTGCTCTCATACTGGTGAAAATCGTAGCTCTGGCCGGCGATACTGAGCTGTTCGGTGACAAAGTCTCGGCTTAACACATGCCGTTGCTTGCGTGCCCGACCGATCACCGGGAAGCCCCACACACTCTGCCAATGGTTGCCACGTTCGAGCCAGTCCTCGGCCAATTGCCGATGATATATCAGAGTTATGAGTGCATCGCCGGACTGGGTCGTGAGAAAGTTCACCTGGAATAGCTTATGGCGCAGTTCCGGATCGCTCATCACACCTGCCATAACCTCATCCATTAACCGGTTCAATAACTTTGAGGCCACCGGAAACTCGGTCACCTCGAGCGGTACGGTCGGGTTTTTGGGGTCGAACATGGCGTAATAAGAGCGTGCACCATCATGCCAAATGCGAAACTCCGCACGCATCCGGTAATGGCTCGGTTGCGAAGCGCAAACGCTTAGCGCTGGTCGCGTCCAGTCGGCTAATAGTTCGGTTAGGATGGCTTCTTTGGCGGCCAATTGGCTTTGGTATTGATCAGGAGCAAACGGAAACGGCATTAAACAACTCAAGTCTAGGTGAAAACGCAAATTGTATGAATATTTGCCGTGATATCCACTTTTAGCGGTAAATAGGTCAAATTAATCAACAAACGTAGCATTTTTTTGACCAGTTCTTATAATTCGCGCCCATTAAGGTCCTTTATTAGCACGGGGTGCCTCACAGCAAGAACCAACAAAATAGAAGGGTGGTGCAATGGAACCGGCGGTTATAGACGATCTGTTAGTTGAGATTCGGAGCTTTTTAACCTGTGAAACACCTCAGGAGTGGCTTGATATGGCGGTGACTCAGCTGCCAACCTTGCTGATTGATCACGCCAACTGTGAAAAAAAGGCGGCCTCAACCGCCATGTCACTGATGTTTAAATATATCGACCGACCCGAGTTGTTGGCGAAGATGAGTAAGTTGGCGCGTGAGGAGTTGGTGCACTTTGATCAGGTGCATAAAATAATGCTGTTGCGTGGCATTGACTACATCGAGGTATCGGCTTCACGCTATGCGGCCGGGCTGTTTAAATTGGCGAATCGGCAAGAGCCTTATTTGCTGGTCGATAAATGTATTATCGGTGCTATCGTCGAAGCTCGCTCCTGTGAGCGTTTCGCCCGATTGATACCCTTTTTAGACGATGATTTGGCCAAGTTCTATTTTTCGCTCTTGCGCAGTGAATGTCGGCACTATGGTGACTATCTGGGTTTGGCCCAGCAATACAGCGTCGAGCCGATTACTCCTCGCGTCGAACTCTTCCTCGCGGCCGAACAAGAACTGATTACCCGTCCCGATAATGAATTTCGTTTTCACAGTGGCCCGCCACTAGCGGCTTAAAATACCGGTTGGGCTATCGCGAACTGGTGTAACGAGTGCCCCGTTGCGTTTAACTGGGCATACCAGCCAAGATGATGCCAATCGCCCAATACCAAGCGGGTATGCATAGCCTTGTCGTGCTCATAAGTGTGGATGTCGGCCCGATGGGTGTGACCGTGAATCATCAGTTGGCAGCCCAGGCGAGCGAAAGCCGCCGCAATGGTTTGCTCGTTAACATCGATATAGACCGGGTTGGTCTGAAAGCGGAATTTGGATCGTGCCCGCAAGCGTTCTGCCAGCCGGACCCGGTATTTTTTCGGTAAGCCGAGTAGGGCGGAGAGCACGAGAGGATGGCGAATCACTGCGCGGAAGCGCTGGTAACTCACATCGTCGCTGCAATATTGATCACCATGAGTCACGACGACCTGCCGATTGGCTATCTTGAAGTGACTTTCATCTGCGAGCACAGTCATCTGACAACGGCTGGCATAGCGCTTGCCAAGTGCAAAATCTCGATTCCCCGCGACAAAAAAGATCTGTATTTGCGCGCTATTGGCAATATGGGCTAGCGCGATGGCGACTTGGTTGGCTAGATCGCTGGTTGCATCATCACCGACCCAATATTCAAAAAAGTCTCCGAGTATAAAGAGTGCCTCGGTTGATTCTGGAATCCAGCGTAAAAAGTCAAAAAAAGCCCGAACGACGTCCGGGCGATCTTCGGTCAAATGGATGTCCGAGATGAACAGCGCATTCTCAAAAGACTGGATCATTAATCGACCATTGTGGCGGATTCGATGATTACATCGTCGGTCGGCACGTCTTGATGGCCGGCCTTAGAGGTTGTGGGCACCGCTTTGATGCGGTCAACCACCTCGGTGCCGTCAATGACTTCACCAAATACGGCATAACCCCAACCATCTGCAGTTTCAGACTTAAAATCGAGAAAGCTGTTATCGGCGACATTGATAAAAAACTGACCGGTTGCTGAGTGCGGATCCATGGTGCGGGCCATAGCCAAGCTATATTTAGTGTTTTTGACACCATTGTTGGCTTCATTTTTAATCGCCGCACCGCTGGCGCGTTGGGTCATGCCCGGCTCAAAGCCGCCACCCTGAACCATAAAGCCATTGATCACCCGGTGAAAGATCAGACCGTTGAAATAACCATCTTCCACGTATTGCTGAAAATTCGCCGCCGATTTAGGGGCTTTGTCAAAATCCAGTTGAATCTTGATATCGCCCATAGAGGTCTTAAGTAAAACGTTCATCGTCTATCCTTTTATTAATTGGTAATGCCAAGATGCAATTGTTTTGCAGCAATTAGGGTGTTTTCCATTAGGGTGGCCACTGTCATTGGGCCGACACCACCGGGAACCGGCGTTATCCAGCCGGCACGATCGTAGGCGGCCTCAAATTCGACATCGCCGACAATCTGGTTGTGTTCATTGCGGTTGATGCCAACATCGATAACGATAGCACCAGGTTTGATCCATTCGCCTTTTACCAGGCCAGGTTTGCCGGCCGCAACAACGACTATATCGGCGTCGCGGACATGTTTTTCCAGATTCTGGGTGAAGCGATGGGTCGTAGTCACCGTCGCACCGGCCAAGAGCAGTTCCAGGGACATGGGCCTTCCAACGTGATTGGATGCGCCGACCACAACCGCCTCCTTGCCGCGCACGGCTTCGCCGGTACTCTGTAACAGCGCCATAATACCTTTCGGAGTGCAGCTCTCGAGCAGAGGTCGGCGCTGCGCCAAGCGACCGATATTGAATGGATGAAAGCCATCAACATCCTTATCGACCTTTATCCGTTCAACGATGGTATCGGCGTTAATGTGCTCGGGTAACGGCATCTGCACCAGGATACCGTCTATAGAGGCGTCCTCATTTAGGGTGTCGATCAGATCAAGGATTTCCTTTTCCCGCGCTGTTGTGGGGAATTCATAGGTTTTTGACTTAAAGCCAACGTCGTTACAGGCCTTCATCTTACTGCCAACGTATTTTTGCGAGGCAAAATCAGACCCCACTAATATAACCGCCAAGCCCGGCGGGCGGTGGCCTTGGCTAGTTAAAGCCTTTACTTCGAGGGATATCTTAGCAACCAGCTCGGCCGCAATGGCCTTGCCATCAATTATTTTCGCAGTCACTCAATCACCTTGTCGGCTAGGGTTAGAAGTCAATCCGCTATTTTCTCACGCGACTGACCAGACGGCAACCCGCTTGTGCGTCATTCCTGAGGCGCGTTTTGTGTACGCAAAATAGGCTACCGCGTTGTTTTTTAAGATTTTTTTTAAATAACGTTTGACGCAAGGTGAGTCCATCATTAATATGCGCCCCACGTTGACGGACACGGATCGATCGGAGCATAGCGCAGCTTGGTAGCGCATCTGGTTTGGGACCAGAGGGTCGGGGGTTCGAATCCCTCTGCTCCGACCAAAATCGATAGGTGAACGGCAGAACGGGCTGGAATGCGCTCGTAGCTCAACCGGATAGAGCACTCCCCTTCTAAGGGAGTGGTTGCAGGTTCGAGTCCTGCCGGGCGCACCAAAACACAACGTACAGATATGGTGGGCGTAGCTCAGTTGGTAGAGCCCCGGATTGTGATTCCGGTGGTCGTGGGTTCGAGCCCCATCGTCCACCCCAATATTTGAAAAGGCCGTTTATACGGCCTTTTTTTTTGCCTAAATCGGTTAAAAACTAAATTAACGGTACTTTAGGCCTTGATTATGGGCTGCTGCCTCCTTAGAGTAACAGCCCAAATTTTTTCCGTATTTTTATAATTAAGAGGAAGCCTCATGCAAGTTTCTGTCGAGACAACCGCTGGTCTTGAACGCCGCATGACTGTCGGCGTACCAGCAAATGAAATTGATAATGCTGTTAGTCAAAAATTAAAGGACACCGCCCGACGAGTTAAGATCGACGGCTTTCGTCCCGGCAAGGTTCCTATGTCTGTCGTCAAGCAACGTTTTGGCGAAGGTATTCGCGCTGAAGTTCTTGAAGATGTTGTGCGTAACCACTACGTCCAAGCGATCTCCGCTGAAAAAATCATTCCAGCCGGCGCACCGCGCATCGAGTTCACCAAAGACATCACGGGCCAGGACGTAGAGTTTACTGCGACCTTTGAAGTCTTTCCGGATGTCACCTTGGCCAGTTTTGACGGCATTGAACTTGAGAAAATGACTGCCACTGTTACCGATGCTGATATCGATACGATGCTCGAAAATCTGCAAAAGCAGCGCGCCAACTTTGTGGCCGTGGATCGGGTCGCTCAGTTGACCGATCGGGTTAAGATTGACTTTGCCGGCAAGATTGACGGCGAACTGTTCGACGGCGGCAGCGCTGAAGGGCAGTCGGTCACCCTAGGTTCTGGCCAGATGATTCCAGGATTCGAATCGGGCATCGAAGGCATGGCTGTTGGCAGCGAGAAGGCTATCGACGTAACCTTTCCAGAAGATTACGGCAACAAAGAATTGGCCGGTAAGCTCGCTGTTTTTGACATTAAGGTGTTGGAAGTTGCTGAAGCTGAATTGCCTGAGTTGAACGCCGAGTTTTTTACCGCCTTTGGCGCAGAAGGCAAGGACGTAGAGACCTTTAAGGTTGAAGTCCGCCAGAACATGGAGCGTGAGGCCCGTACCGCGTTAGATGGACAGCTGAAAAACGCCGTTATCGACCAACTGGTTGCGGCCAATGAATTTGATGTCCCGAAAGCATTGGTGCAAGAAGAGATTCAACGTCTGAAGCAGCAAGCCGTAAAGCAGTTCGGCGAGCAATCCCAGATAGATCCTAGTGCCTTGCCGGACGATTTGTTCAGCGAACAGGCTGCTCGACGGGTCAAAATCGGCCTGATTATGAATGAAGTGGTAACGTCTGCCGAGATTAAGGCTGATGAAGCCGCGGTTAAGAGCTATATCGCAGACCAAGCGTCGGTATATCAGGATCCGCAACAGGTTATTGATTATTATAGTAATAATGCTGAAATGTTAGATCAAGTTAAGGCCGTAGTGGTTGAAAACGCCGCAGTTGACCATATCTTATCAAAATGTAAAATTGTTGACACGGCTGTCAGCTATGAAGAAGCCATTAAATCAAAGACCGCAGCGCAGGGTTAAGCACCACTAACCCGCAGCAAGGCAATTGGTTTAAACGACTACAATAAAAGTTGGCTCTTCATTTTGGAAGCCAGCTTTTTTTTGTTTCATTACTTTTAAGTAGGAGTCTTTATATGTCATCAGATCGCCAACCGGGTTTCGCCAGCGAGATAGTCAATGCAGGTGGCTTGGTTCCAATGGTCATAGAGCAGACCTCCCGAGGCGAGCGCTCATTCGACATATATTCCCGATTATTGAAGGAAAATGTCATCTTTTTGATCGGCCCGATCGAGGATTACACAGCCAATCTGGTCGTAGCTCAATTGCTGTTTCTAGAAAGCGAAAATCCAGATAAGGATATTCACCTCTATATCAATTCACCCGGGGGCTCGGTCACCGCGGGCATGGCCATATACGACACCATGCAGTTTATTAAGCCTGATGTAAGTACCATGTGTATCGGTCAAGCCGCCAGTATGGGCGCGTTGCTGTTAGCGGGCGGCGCTAAAGACAAACGTTATTGTCTGCCCAATTCCCGTATGATGATTCACCAACCACTTGGTGGATATCAGGGCCAAGCGACCGATATTGAGATTCATGCGCGAGAAATACTCTCAATGAAACAGCGTTTGAATGAAATTATGGCCTATCATACCGGTAGACCATTCGATGAAGTCGAAAAGGATACCGATCGAGATAATTTCCTCACCGCGGAACAAGCCGTGGAATATGGATTGATCGATAAGGTCATTGCGACTCGCTCTTAGTTAAGATATGTCGCAGCCTGCCCGTGATTTCCGCACAAAAAACAGGAATTGACGGGTACAGGGCTTGCCTTTTGGGCTAGTCGGTTGCATCTTTGTTAGATAGAAAGGTATTGGAGTATTTACATGGCTGACGATAAAACCAGAAAGGGCGATGACGGCAAACTGCTCTATTGTTCTTTCTGTGGGAAGAGCCAGCATGAAGTCAGAAAGCTGATTGCCGGCCCGTCGGTATTTGTCTGTGACGAATGTGTCGATCTATGTAACGACATAATTCGCGAAGAGTTACAGGAAATTGCCCCTAAGAGTGACAGTGCCAAGTTACCAGTGCCCGCTGAAATACGCGAAACACTGGACGAATATGTTATTGGCCAAGAACGCGCCAAGATGGTGTTGTCGGTCGCGGTATACAATCATTACAAGCGTTTGCAGTATGCTGAAACGAATAGCGATGTTGAGCTGAGCAAGTCCAATATCTTGCTTATCGGCCCGACGGGAAGCGGTAAAACTCTGCTCGCCGAAACGATGGCGCGGCTATTAAACGTCCCCTTCACCATCGCCGACGCAACGACGCTAACCGAGGCCGGTTATGTCGGGGAAGATGTCGAAAACATCATTCAAAAGCTGCTGCAGAAGTGTGATTATGATGTCGAAAAGGCCCAACGTGGCATAGTCTATATTGATGAAATCGACAAAATCTCACGTAAATCAGACAACCCATCGATCACACGTGATGTCTCCGGCGAGGGTGTGCAGCAAGCCCTACTCAAACTGATCGAGGGCACGGTAGCCTCCGTGCCGCCGCAGGGCGGCCGCAAGCATCCGCAGCAGGAGTTTTTACAGGTCGATACCGCCAACATCCTCTTTATTTGTGGCGGCGCTTTTTCGGGTCTGGAGAAGGTTATTCAGCATCGAACTGAAAAGGGCGGTATCGGCTTTAATGCCGAGGTGATCAAAAAAGACGAGCGTCTGATCGGTTCCATCATTTCCGAGGTTGAACCTGAGGACTTGGTTAAATATGGCCTAATACCTGAATTTATTGGCCGCTTGCCGGTCGTTGCAACGTTAAGAGAGCTCGACGAGGAGGCCTTGATGCAAATCTTGACACAACCGAAGAACTCCTTGGTGAAGCAGTATCAAAAGCTGTTTGATATGGAATCGGTTGAGCTCGACATCCGCGAAAGCGCCCTCAAAGCGATCGCTCAAAAGGCGATGCAGCGCAACACCGGGGCACGGGGGTTGCGCTCGATCTTGGAAAATGTGTTGCTCGATACCATGTATCGAGTGCCATCAGAGGCTAATGTCACTAAGGTGGTGATTGATGAGTCGGTGATTAACGGCGAGTCTGAGCCCTTATTAATTTACCAAAGCACCGAGTCTCAACGGGTCGCAAGCGGTAACGCAGACTGAATAAGCGGGCTTCGGCCCGCTTTTTTTTTGCTAAGCTATTGATATCCTTCAATTTGCCGCCATAGTTGATGAAAGTGTTTTTTATTATTCTGAGGTTTACATGGCGCATCCGGACCTAACCGAAAGTCTGTCGTTGGACTTACCCCTGTTACCATTAAGAGATGTTGTGGTCTATCCACACATGGTTATCCCATTATTTGTCGGTCGCCCAAAGTCTATTGCGGCGCTGCAACATGCGATGGATCACGACAAGAAAATCTTGCTTGTGGCGCAGAAGAACGCCAAAGACGATGAACCCAATCACCAAGATCTCTATCAAGTCGGCACCCTGGCAACTGTCCTTCAGCTGCTCAGGTTGCCAGATGGTACGGTCAAGGTATTGGTTGAGGGGATCGACCGTGTCGCTTTGGAGGAAATTGTCGAGCAAGAAGATTTCCTAACCGGCAAAGCCATTGTCCTAAACAGCAATGTTTTGACAGAGCGCGAGCAGGAGTCGTTGGTGCGCATTCTAATGGCGCAATTCGACAAATATGTTCAGCTTAGCAAAAAAGTGCCATCGGAGGTTATTACCTCTTTGAACAGCATCGAAAACCCTGGGCGCTTAGCCGATACCATTGCATCGCACCTCTCACTAAAGGTTGATGAGAAACAAAAGGTTCTTGAAGTAGCGGGGGAGCGAGATCGAATTGAACATCTGCTGACGCTGCTGGAGTCCGAGATAGATCTGTTGGAAGTTGAAAAACGCATCCGTGGACGCGTAAAAAAACAGATGGAGAAATCGCAGCGCGAGTATTATCTCAATGAACAGATCAAGGCCATCCAGAAAGAACTGGGTGATCTCGACGAAAATAATGCCACCGAGGTCGAAGACCTGGCGCGTCGGATCGGCGAAGCCGGCATGCCGAAAGACGCTAAAGACAAAGCATTGGCAGAGTTAAATAAACTCAAGATGATGTCGCCGATGTCAGCGGAAGCCTCGGTGGTGCGTAATTACCTCGATTGGATGCTCGGCGTCCCGTGGGCCAAACGATCGCGTGTTCGCCACGATCTGGCCAAGGCTAAAGCGGTACTGGAAGCCGATCACTACGGTCTCGATGAGGTCAAGGCCCGGATCTTGGAATATCTTGCCGTTCAACAGCGCGTCAAGAAAGTCAAAGGGCCGGTACTGTGCCTGGTTGGGCCGCCAGGGGTGGGTAAGACCTCTCTGGGGCAATCCATTGCCAATGCCACCAATCGCTCGTTTGTGCGCATGGCACTGGGTGGTGTGCGCGATGAGTCGGAAATCCGCGGCCATCGGCGAACCTATATTGGTTCAATGCCGGGTAAGGTGGTGCAAAAGCTCAGCAAAGCTGGGGTTCGTAATCCGCTGTTCTTGCTCGATGAAATTGACAAGATGGGTATGGATCACCGCGGTGATCCAGCCTCGGCCTTACTCGAGGTCTTGGATCCGGAACAAAACCATACCTTCAACGACCATTATCTTGAGGTAGACTTCGACTTATCCGACGTAATGTTTGTTTGCACCTCCAACAGCATGAATATACCGGTACCGTTGCTTGATCGAATGGAAGTCATTCGAATCCCGGGCTATACCGAAGACGAAAAATTAAATATTGCACAGCGCTACCTCACGCCGAAGCAGGTTTCTGCCAATGGCTTGAAAAAAGACGAGGTACTCTTTTCAGATAGCGCTATTATTTCGCTGATTCGGCATTATACTCGAGAGGCCGGCGTACGTGGCTTAGAACGAGAAATAGCCAAAATATGCCGAAAAGTGGTTATGGCTAATGTGTTGGGTGACAGCAAAACATTGACCACCATTGATAATACCAATATTGAACTGTATTCTGGGGCTGAGAAGTTCAAGTACGGCATTGCCGACAAGGAAAATCAGGTCGGCATGGTCACAGGACTCGCTTGGACGTCCGTGGGCGGGGAACTGCTCAATCTGGAAGCCACGTGTGTGGACGGCAAGGGCGTAGTGTTACGCACCGGCTCGCTCGGCGATGTAATGAAAGAGTCGATACAAGCGGCCATGACCGTAGTGCGCAGTAGGGCGCAAAAATTGGGTATAGTACCTAATTTTCACGAGACTAAAGATATCCATATACATGTTCCAGAAGGCGCAACGCCAAAAGATGGACCTTCTGCTGGCGTTGGGATGTGTACCGCATTAGTATCGGTACTTACTAAGATTCCAGTACGGGCAGACGTTGCCATGACTGGCGAGATTGCGCTACGCGGACAGGTTCTGCCAATTGGCGGACTTAAGGAAAAATTACTAGCCGCTCATCGTGGTGGTATAAAAATAGTGATTATTCCGCGCGAAAATATCGGTGATCTAAAAGAGATACCTGATAATATAAAAAATGAAATAGACATTCGTCCGGTCTCTTGGATCGACGAGGTATTAGAAATAGCCTTAGAAACTGTTCCTAAACCCTTGTCCGATGAAGAGGTCGCTGCGGCAATTTCGAAGCAGAAATCAAAAAACAGCACCGAAAGCAGCATTAGTACGCACTAAGCAGCTTGACAGGGGTTTTTTGAGACTGGTATAAGTTGTCTCCGGAATGATAAAAAAGCTACGAAGAATTAATTAACAAGGTGCTGGGTGGTCTGCTGATACTTAATTAGCTTTTCAACAGTAATCTTATATCTATAAAACTAAGTGAAGGGGAATAGTGTGAATAAATCTGAATTGATTGATGCGGTTGCGGCTGCGGCTGACTTATCAAAAGCGGCCGCAGGTCGAGCATTGGATGCAATGGTCGATTCCGTGACGGGCGCTTTGAAAGACGGCGACCAAGTCGTATTAGTGGGTTTTGGTACCTTCTCTGTTAAAGATCGCGCCGCTCGTACAGGCCGCAATCCTCAAACAGGTGCACCCATTGAAATCAAGGCCGCTCGTGTACCGAGTTTCAAAGCCGGTAAAGCTTTGAAAGACGCGGTAAACTGAGTCAGTCAGGCGGATTAACATCCGTCGCTCCAGATGTTTTGGATAGTAGCGTGTCAATTGATGCGCTTTTTTTTTATTTAATAAGAGCTTATAAAGCGGGGTTGAAAATTCAATGCTCCAGGCCTTTCGAAATTCAGCAAAGGGTAAGGTAGGTAAAACCATCGTTGGTTTGATCGTTATTACCTTCGTATTCTTTGGCGCCGAATCCATAATTTCAATTGCCGGCAACTCGGCACCGGCAACGGTTAATGGTGACGACATCTCCGAGAATGATTACCAGCGATTGCTAAACAGCCGTCAACAAGAGTTGACCAGTCAGTATGGCGCGGAAATCGGTTCTCAACTGGCAAACTCACCATTCCTACGCCAAGAAGTTCTGAACATCCTCATTAATCAAAAATTGCAGGCGCAGTTAACTCAGGACCTAAAATTCGAAGTATCGGATGACCAGGTTTTGAAAACCTTAACCGAAGTGCCTGCCTTTCAATTGAATGGCAAATTCGATCAAGACATGTATCTGAACCTGCTGTCGGCCAATGGCTTTAATCACAAGTCCTTTATAGCGTCCCAACGGGCACAGGCCGCGTTAACGCAGATGCAATCGGGTTTGGTGAACAGCGCTTTTGTCAATGAAAAGTCTGTTGCTCGCTATGCCTCCTTGGATGCACAGCAGCGAAAAGTAGCCTATCGAACCCTGTCTGCGGCCGATTATCTGGCCTCAGTAGCGCCCAGTACTGACGACCTGCAAGCCTATTATGACGAAAATCAGGATCAGTTTCTCAGTGAGGAGCGGGTCAAGGTCAAGGTCGTGCGTGTTGCTATGGCAGATATGATCGCCGATGCATTGGTCACTGACGACGAAATCGACAGCGCCTACCAGTCCTACCTGGCAGCATTGGCAAGTAATGAGCAACGCACCGTTTCGCATATCCTGTTTGCCGATGGCGCCGACAATGCTGCCGAAGCTCAAAGTGCATTGGCGCGACTGGCTGCGGGTGAAGCCTTTGCCGATCTTGCCACCGAGTTGTCTGATGATCCGGGCAGTGCCGAATTTGGTGGTTCATTGGGTGAGCTCATTCCAGATGTCTATGTCGCGGAGTTTTATAACGCGGCGATGGAATTGACTCAGGAAGGCGATGTATCTGACTTGGTCACTACTGAATATGGTGTTCACCTGATTCAGCTGGATTCCTTATCCACGGCCCAGGCCGCTTCATTGGCCGATCAGACTGCCGAGTTAACGGCAGTATTGAAAGAGCGTAAAGCACGGGATGAAATGATCCTAGTGGCCGCCGATTTGGCTGACGATGCCTTTGCCTCCGATGATATTGCCGATGTGGCGCTTAACTTTCAGACCGACGTGATCGAAACCGACTGGCTAACACGCAGCTCGGACGATGAGCTGATGGCCGAAGATGGTTTTGCCGCCGCGGTGTTCTCGCCCACAGTGGTCGATGACGGCATGATCAGTTCTGTTGTTAAAACCGCTGCCGGCGACCTGATTGTGGTCCAGAAATTGGATTATCAAGGCGAAGCCGTTAAGCCTTTTGTTGAGGTTGAGACCGATATCCGGACCTTGGTAGCCGATCGTATGGCGACTGAACTGATGTCAGCCGCATTGGCCGATATATTAGCCAGCACAGTTGCTTTAGATGATAATTGGACCGACCCGGAGCTTATCGATCGCAACGCGACCGGCCTGCCTGACAACGTGGTTGAGAAAGCCTTTACCTTGCCAGCACCGGTTAATGGTCTCAGTGTAGCAACATTGGAAGATGGTGATCTGGCCTATGTTATCGCCGTCACCGAGGTGGTCGATACATCTCCAAGCGAGACTCAACAGCTGGCCGCAAAGAAGTTCGCTACAACCTTTGCCGGCAGTGCTCAGTACCAGGTTTTGTTTAACCAGGTGCGTGAAGCCGCCGATATTAGCATCCGTCCTTAGTTTGATCGGAGCTTGATGGGTTTATGATAGGCTGCTTCGGCAGCCTTTTTATTTTGGGTAGGGCAGGCATGACAGTTCAGGTTGAAAAATTGGCCGCTTTGCTGGCTGAAAACGCGCTCAGCGTGGAAGAATTTGCCAACTGTATGGGTATCTCGGTGAAACAGGCCGGATCCCTGTGCAAGGGGACCCGCGTGATCTCGACGAGCTTCGCCAGACAGATAGAACAAACCTTCAGCAAGCCCGATCGCTGGCTTGATAATGATCTTCCGGATGGCGGACCCCACTATGACCTCTTCGGATAACGCTACCGGCGCGCGCGATGCACTCAACCTCCGACTAAAGGCCATCAAGTTGGTGGTCTTCGATGTCGACGGGGTGTTGACCGACGGCCGACTTTATTACTCAGCACAAGGCGAGGCTTTAAAGGTCTTTAATGTTAAAGATGGGGTGGGTATTAAACTCCTGCACGACTGTCAGGTGCAGGTTGCAATCATGACGGCGAAAGACTCGCCCATGGTGGCTCAGCGGATGGCCGATCTGGGCATCAAACACTACTTTGCCGGCGTGAAGGATAAGCGCTTTCAGCTCGATGCCTTGGCGACGCAAGAGGCTTTGGCCCCGGCGCAACTGTGCTTTGTCGGAGACGATATGGTCGATTTGCCAGCCATGTCTCTGGCTGGCGTGGGTATCTGCCCGGCGGATGCCTACAGCCTGGTCCGCCAGGCCGCCGATCTGGTCACGCCGATGGATGGTGGGCAGGGTGTGGCGCGCTTTGTTTGTGACCTGATTCTGATGGCCCAGGGGAAATATGATCACGCCTATGCACAGTCCATGACGCCCCAGTTCGAGAAAAACCGCACCGGAACGCCACAATAGAGCACCCGCTTAGCCAGTGATCAGGTCAGGTTGTGACTTAACCAGCTCGTCGAGCGCCTTCATCTGCTCGAGAAACGGACGCAGTAAGGCGAGGGGCAGGGCAGAGGGTCCGTCACAGCGTGCCTGACTTGGGTCCGGATGGGCTTCAAGGAAGAGCCCGGCGATCTTCTGCGAGATACCGGCGCGCGCTAAATCGGTTACCTGGCCGCGTCGACCGTCGGCTGAGTCACTGCGACCGCCCGGTTTTTGCAACGAGTGGGTCACATCAAAGATCAACGGAAAGCCGGTTTCCTTCATAATGCCAAAGCCAAGCATATCGACAACTAGGTTGTTGTAACCAAAACAGCTACCCCGCTCACAGAGAATCAATCGATCGTTACCCGCTTCCTGAAATTTCGTTAAAATATGGGCCATCTCATGGGGCGCCAAGAATTGAGCCTTCTTGATATTGATCACGGCCTGGGTTTTGGCCATGGCCATTACCAGATCGGTTTGGCGCGATAAGAAAGCTGGCAATTGAATCACGTCGGCAACCTCGGCCACCGGTGCGGCCTGGAAGGGCTCGTGAATATCGGTGATAATCGGTACTCTGAAGGTGTCCTTAATATCCTGTAATATCCGCAAACCCTCTTCCAGACCCGGGCCTCGATAGCTGTTTACCGAGCTACGGTTGGCCTTATCGAAGCTGGCCTTAAAGACATAGGGTATATTCAACGCCTCGGTCACCGTGACATAGGCTTCGGCCGCTTGCATCGCCAGATCGCGACTTTCTAGGACATTGATGCCCCCAAACAGGGTAAAGGGTTGATCGTTGCCACATTGGACCTGACCGATTGATACGACGCGTTGGTGCATTGGTGTTTCCTCAAATATCGAAAGTAGGCTATTGTAGCGATCTTATCCTGTAAACCAAATTCTAATGTTATCCGATTCAGTCAAAACCACCATACAAACAGCCTATTCCCAATACCTCACCAGCAAAGCGCTTACCGCGCGTGTCGGTCAACGCAGTATGTTGGCACAGGTGGCGCGTACCTTGGGAGGTCTGGAATGCGATGCCGAGGGCCATAGGCTGGGCGATGCCGCCATTGCAGTGATTGAGGCCGGCACCGGGACCGGCAAAACCGTTGGTTATGTGCTCAGCGCGATACCGGTGGCGATGGCCAAGGAAAAAAAATTGGTCATCTCGACCGCGACGGTTGCGCTGCAAGAACAGGTCGTGACCAAGGATATCCCCGACATCCTGAAGCATACCAATCTAGAGTTTAAGGCGGTCTTAGCCAAGGGCCGGGGCCGGTATCTCTGTACCCATAAACTGGAACAGCTGATTCAATTTTACAGCGGCACGGTGGTCGCTATGTCTCTGTTTGAGGAGACCATGGCCGCCGATGAAGCCACCTTGCTGCAATACAATGAGCTAATGGGCACCTTTGGGTCCGGACAGTGGAGCGGCGACCGCGACCAGTGGCCCGATAAATTACCCGACTCGACCTGGTTCACCGTGACCTCAACGCATCGGGAATGCCTCAATCGGCGCTGTCCGCACTATCAGAACTGTCCGTTCTTCGAGGCCCGTAAGGCATTGGAAGACGCCGATGTGATTATCGCCAATCACGACTTGGTGATGGCCGATCTGGCCTTGGGCGGCGGGGCGATCTTGCCGGCCCCGGAAGACACCATCTATATCTTCGATGAGGGTCACCATCTGCCGGATAAGGCCCTGATGCATTTTGCCAATCAGCTGACGGTCAAGTTTATGCTCAATCAGCTCGAGAGCTGGCGCAAGCAGGTACCCAAGGTGCGCCTGGAACTGGCCTATGGGGATCACTCCGAGCGTTTAATGGACGATCTATCCGATGGGCTGATTCAATGTCACCAGCATCTGGCCATGGCCTGGACAACGTTGCAACCCTGGTTTGAACGCTTGAATTCCGACGATCGCACCCTGACCTTGATGCAACCGGAACAACGCGAGCCCCTGAATGAAATTCTAATTCCTCTCCAGTCGCCCTTTGTGGCGCTTTACACGACCCTGGCTGCGATTGAAGAGAGTATCCGTAAGCGCTTGTCTGGCACCACCGATGTCGACGAAAAGGACCGCCTACAATTGGCACTGCCGGTTATTGGCCGTTGGTTGTCGCGCATTGAACCGGCACGCGATCTGATCGCCAGTTGGCTGCGCCCCGATCCAGAGCAATATCCACCCACCGCGCGCTGGCTCGATCGCATCGACACACCGGAAAATCAGGATCTGGTGCTCAACACCAGTCCGGTGTCGGCCAACCAGGTGTTGCGCGCTTTCCTCTGGAATCGTTGCGCTGGGGCCATCGTGACATCGGCGACCTTGACCATCGAAGGTAAATTCGATCGCTTTATGAATCAAGCCGGCCTGGGGCCTTCGGCGGACTTGTTACGCCTAGACAGTCCTTTCGATTACCCCAACAGGGTAGTGGTTAAGATCCCAGAATTTGCCGTCGATGGCGGCAAACGCGAAATCCACACCCAATCCATTGTCGAACTGGTAAATACCCTGTTGCCCAAGGAAACCGGGAATCTGGTGCTGTTTTCATCGCGCGCTCAGATGCAGGAGGTCTATTCGCTGTTGGGGCCGGATTGGCGTGAACTGATTACCCTGCAGGACGATTTACCGAAAACGGCGCTCTTGGCCCACCATCGGGAACGCTTGGAGCGCGGCGGCGGCTCGACACTCTTTGGTTTGGCCAGTCTGTCGGAGGGTGTTGATCTGCCGGGTAACTATCTGACCCACTTGGTGATTGCCAAAATCCCTTTTGGCGTACCGGATGATCCCATTAATTCGACCCTGTCCGGTTGGCTCGAACAAAAGGGGCTAAACCCCTTTAGCCTGGTGACCTTGCCATCGGCAACGATCCGACTAGTACAGGCTTGTGGGCGGCTGATTCGGCATGAAACCGACAGTGGCACCATCTGGTTTATGGATCGGCGCATCGTGGAGCGGCGCTATGGCCGCAGCATTATTAAATCACTGCCCAATTTTCGCTGGGAATACTAACGCGGCCGGGCAGGCCGCGGGTCAGCCCATGGTGCCGGGCAGGCTCTCGAAGCGGCCTTTGAAATTGACCGACCCCTCGATGAGCTGCATGGTGATGCAGTGCAGCGAACCGTGCTCCTCGATCAGTGGCAGGGCATTGATCCCCCTAATAAAATGATTCGGAAAGGCCCGTTGCACTAGCTCTATAGCCAATATATCCATCGGGTCATCATAGGTCGGTACCAGAACCAGCTTATTGGTGATCAAAAAGTTAGCGTAGGTGGCCGGCAGTCGGTGCCCATCAGCGGCAAACTTGGCCGACGGCCAAGGCAATTCAATCAGGTCATAGGCCACACCATCGTTGGTGCGAAAAGCCGCCAACTCAGCTTTCATCTGAACCAGGCTGGCATAATGGCTGTCCAACGGATCGGTACAACCCTGATAAATTATCGTTGAGACGGATGCAAAGCGGGCCAGGGTGTCGATATGGGCATCGGTGTCGTCGCCCTCTAACGCACCGGATTCCAGCCAAAGCATTCTGTTTGCGCCTAGGCAGCTTGCCATGCGCTCTTCGACCTGAGCCCTAGATACCTTGCCGTTTCGATTGGTGTTCAATAGACAGGCACTGGTGGTCAACAGGGTGCCTTGGCCGTCGGATTCCAAACTACCGCCTTCAAGCACCCAGTCAATCGATGTGGTGGCCACCAC
>NZ_CEYAVF010000005.1:0-9345 GCF_982785585.1 Reinekea sp.
TATGGCATTAGATTTATGGCATTAGATTGGCGTTCGGTTGGCCTTACTTTACCCGCGCTCAAAAATCGCCGATATCATTGTTTTGGTCGATCCGACGGCTGTTTTTTGTCACTATTGGCAATGGTGTCGATCAGGCTGATAGTATTATCAACTTGTTTTATCAGATCGGCATTTCTTAAGCGCTTAGGCCTAAATTCGCCATATTGGTTGGCTCGCGCTCGCGGCTGAAAAAATTATCTTTGTTAGCCCTGTAGTTCTGTCAGTCGCCTCTGTGGCTATTTTAACAGAAAACACCCCGCCCCCTTGGTTACCCGCAAAACGACTCCCTAAGGGCCTTAGAGGGCCTTGTAGGCCTTTTGACGCGCTATGCCAAAAATTCGTCAATAAAAAACCACAATAATTTCACTCAGCAAAAAAACCTTAGTCATTAATTTGACTAATTGTAATTTTGCGTCTTTACTACGCCAATAATTTGAAAAGCCAATTTGTTGACGGGTCTTAACCCGGTCAAGGCCAGTAGTTTTCACTCAAAGAAATACAGACGCTTGGAGCAGTTCGGATGTGGAGAGAAATAAAGCTGTTATTGGTTGAAGATAATGACCAGCGGCGCCACGATCTTAAAGTGATATTGGACTTCTTGGGTGAAGACAGCATAGCCGTCTGCGGTGAAGATTGGCTGGCCAAGGCCAAGGATTCGGTCGACAGTGCGACCGACCTGGTTGGTATTTTGATCGGTGACATGGGCCAATCCCTAGCCAAGGCGATCGAGTCTGTTAAGGACTGGGATGCCGGTGTACCGGTCATTCTTTTGGGTGAGCACCCCGACAGCGAGCTGCTCGATGACGAGTTGCGTGCGCGTATCATTGCCAAGCTCAGCTTCCCGCCAACCTATAATAAGTTGCTCGATACCTTGCATCGAGCGCAACTGTATCGCGAACAATACGACCTGACGCGCGGACGGGATCAGCGTCGCGAACTCAATCTTTTTCGCAGCCTGGTAGGCAGTAGTCGGAGCGTGCAGACTGTGCGCGAAATGATGGCCCAGGTCGCCGATAAAGAGGTCACCGTGCTCATTACCGGGGAAAGCGGCACTGGTAAGGAGGTTGTGGCACGTAACCTTCATTACAATTCCCATCGCCGACATAAGCCCTTTGTGCCAGTAAACTGCGGCGCTATCCCGGTTGAACTGATCGAAAGTGAATTGTTTGGTCATGAGAAGGGCGCCTTCACCGGCGCCATTACCACCCGAGCCGGTCGATTTGAGATGGCCGATGGCGGTACGCTATTTCTCGATGAAATCGGCGATTTACCACTCAATATGCAGGTTAAGCTGTTGCGTGTCTTGCAGGAGCGCACCTTTGAGCGTGTCGGCGGCAGTAAAACCTATTCGGCCGATGTTCGGGTCGTGGCGGCCACTCACCGTAATTTAGAAGAAATGATCGAGCACGGCAGTTTTCGCGAGGACCTGTTTTATCGCCTGAATGTGTTCCCGATCGAGATGCCGGCCTTACGTGAGCGACATGAAGATATACCGTTGTTGTTGAACGAGCTGGTGGCGCGTCTGGAAAATGAGAAGCGCGGCTCCATTCGCTTCAACTCTGGCGCGATAATGTCCCTGATTCAGCATGACTGGCCGGGTAACGTGCGGGAGATGGCGAACCTGGTTGAGCGTTTGGTTATCATGCATCCCTACGGCGTCATCGGTGTCCAGGAGCTGCCCAATAAATACCGTCACGTCGATGAACAGGATGATGATTTTTTACCGCTTAATGTGATTGCATTGGCCGATGAAAGCCGACCCTATGTGATGTCCGAGCAATCCGCCGCGTTATTGCCGGTAAACGGTTTGGATCTCAAGGAATACCTTACGGATCTGGAAAAAAGCCTTATTCAACAAGCCTTGGACGACGCCCAAGGGGTGGTGGCGCGTGCGGCTGAAAAGCTGCATATCCGCCGCACCACCCTGGTCGAAAAGATGCGCAAATACGATATCAACCGCCGGGATGTCCTCAATCCGGTCGATTAGCGCGGTCCGCTGCATGCCCGCTGGGCTAATGCGGGGCAGGTCAGCGCATGATCAGGGGGCAGGCCGCCGTGCGCGCCCAAGCAAAACCGGCAACAAATTGCCGGTTTTGTTTAAAACTGGCACTTCCTTTGCATTCCCTCCAATACCGTCAAATTTTTGAATGTATATGCCTATGCAAGCTGTATCTCGAACTTCGGAAGCACCGGCCGCCGCCGTAACAGATCTTAACAAACAGTCTCTGGAAGAGTTGCAGCAAGCGTTCTCGACCTTTACGGCCATGAGCGAAGAACTCTCCGGTAGCTATCAGGTGCTCGAACAACGGGTTGTTGAGCTCAGCGGTGAGTTAGCCAGCCTGTCGGCGCAGCGACTGACCGAGTTGAATGAGAAAGAGCAGATTGCTGAACAACTGGCTAGCCTATTGCGCCTAATGCCGGCTGCTGTGGTGGTGCTCGACAACAAGGGTTTCATCGATCAAACCAATCCGGCGGCGGAGAGCTGGCTCGGGCAGGCCATGGGCTTCCCCGACACCGAACGGCTGCTAGGCAAGGCTTGGCGGCAAGTAGTCCGCCTGGCGTTCGCTCCAAAACAAACCGATTACCATGAAGTGAGCCTAGCCGATGGCCGGCTGGTGAGCCTGGCCACCAGCCCGCTCGATAATTCCGGGCAGCTCATCATGATGACCGATCACACCGAAACGCGAGCCTTGCAGGCCCAGGTCGCGCGCCAAGAACGGCTCACGGCAATGGGTCAGATGGTTGCCTCGCTGGCACATCAGGTGCGTACGCCCTTGTCGGCGGCACTGCTCTACGCCTCGAACCTAAAAAGCCCGCGCTTAACACCGACGACCCACAATCAGTTTGTCGATAAGTTGGTTGGTCGCCTGCATCATCTGGAAAAACAGGTACAAGACATGCTGCTGTATGTCAAAGGGGAGTGTCAGCTGCTTAATCGCCTGACCCTAGATCAGGTCGTCAACCTTTTGCAGGAGGCGGTTGCCGGCTTGCCGGGACCGGCACAGGCGCGTATTCATTGGCAATTGCAGCCGTCCCATGCTCAGGTGCAGTGTCAGTCCGATGTATTAATTAGTGCCTTTATGAACATTATTAACAACGCATTGGAAGCCGGGGATGCCCAGGGGACCTTGACCATTAGCAGTCAGGTGCTCGACGGGCAGATTGAGATCGCCTTTCGGGACACCGGCCCCGGCATGAGCGCGGCTCACCTGGCAAAAGTGCAGGAGCCCTTCTTTACCACTAAGAGCCATGGCACGGGCTTGGGTGTGCCGGTATTGATCGCGACAGTCAAGGCGCATAAAGGTCAATTGAACATAAGCAGTCAATTAAATGTTGGAACCGAATTTAATGTCACTTTGCCCATATTTGTTGAGAGGTAACTGCAGTGAAAATCCTAATAGTCGAAGATGACGCCAGCTTACGGGAAGCCGTGAGCGATACCCTGACGTTACAGGACTACGCTGTGGTCTGTGCCGAATCGGGTGAGTCGGCAATTGTCGCGCTCAAAGAGCAATCTTTTGATTTTATCGTCTCCGACGTTAGCATGCCGGGCATGAGTGGCCACGATTTACTCGATTATGTGCGGCAAAACTACCCGCAAATCCCGATGTTATTGGTGACTGCCTATGCCGCGGTCGATAAGGCCGTCGATGCCATGCATAAGGGCGCTGTCGACTACCTGGTAAAGCCCTTTGCACCGGATCAGCTGATCGATTTAATTGAACAACACAGTCCACGGCTGCCCCAGTCGGGCAGTGAGCCGGTCGCCGCCGATGCCGCCAGTCAGCACGTTTTGGCCCTAGCGCGTAAGGTCGCAGTAACCGACAGCACCATTTTAATTTCCGGCGAAAGCGGCACCGGCAAAGAGGTGTTGGCACGCTATATTCATCAACACTCGGGTCGAGCCAATGGGCCCTTTATCGCCATCAATTGTGCGGCCATTCCGGAAAACATGTTGGAAGCAACGCTCTTTGGTCATGAAAAAGGGTCCTTTACCGGTGCCGTTGCCAGTCATCCGGGTAAGTTTGAACAGGCCAATGGCGGCACCATCCTGCTCGATGAGATTTCCGAGATGGATATGGGCTTACAAGCCAAGCTGCTGCGCGTGCTGCAAGAAAAAGAAGTCGAGCGCATCGGCGGTCGCAAGGTGATTGAGCTCGATGTCCGTGTCTTGGCGACGACCAACCGTTCGATGGCCGAGGAAGTCAGCTCGGGCCGGTTTCGGGAAGATCTATTTTACCGCTTGAGTGTGTTTCCCTTGCAGTGGGCGCCATTGCGCAACCGTAAGGCCGATATCCTGCCATTGGCCGAGAATCTATTGCGTAAACATGGCCAAAAAATGCATAAGCCTGGCTTAACCTTTGATGAGAGCGCCAAGGTGGTCTTGTTGGCGCATGGCTGGCCGGGTAATGTCCGAGAATTGGATAACGCCATCCAACGTGCCCTGATTCTGCAGAGTGGCCAGTGGATTAGCGGATATGACTTGGGTTTGTCGGGTGAGCATTTGATTGATTTTGAGGCCCATCGCGACGCTTTGATCGTGGCCTCAGGCTCGACCGATTCCAATGTCGATTTGCCGGCAATGGTTACATCGGCCCCGGGTAAAAATGAGGGCATCCACGCCGATATGAAACATCGTGAATTCGAACTGATTTTGAACGCTCTGCGGGTGCACAGCGGGCGTAAGAATCGCGCCGCAGACCACTTGGGTATATCATCCCGAACGTTGCGTTATAAGTTGGCACGGATGCGAGAGTTGGGTATGGATGTGGATTCTGCGATTGCCGGAATACGCTAAAATAACCTATCATTGTGGCAAGTATAAGACCTGCGGTGCAGGGGTCGGCCGGGCGCTTCCGCAGTATTAGCCGGCGCGGCACGCAAATGCTCAGAAAACGGTCATAGTTGGCCTGTGTATTGCTAAATCCTATTAGTTAGACGGGTTTGTCAATTTAGTGCCTGTATATTGTCAGCTCTTGGCAAAAGCAAAAAGATAGATTCCGAAATAGACTGAAAATTGACATAAGCTGAGGTAAGTATGGTAGATCGAGTCGATATACAGGGTGTGCTTGAGCAGATGCGTTCAATACGCAGTCAGGTTACCCCGCCAAGTGACCAAGATGCCTCTAACTCAGCCTTTGCCAAGACCATCGAGCAGATGCGTAAGCAGATCAATAATTCCAGTCAAAGCAACCAGCTGCAGCAACAGGTCGAAGCGATTGGCGGTGAGTTTTCTGGCTCGGTGACGGCCCCGACGCCGACCGGGTCGGTACCGAGTTTTGGCGATATGTTCAAATCGGCTGTCGATACGGTGAATAGCAATCAAAAAACGGCCAACGAAATGTCATCCCGCTACGAGCAGGGCGATCCCGGGGTGGATCTACCCGAGGTGATGATTGCCTTGCAAAAATCGAGTGTGTCTTTTCAAGCGATGACCCAGGTCCGTAACAAAATGATTGAAGCGTACAAAGAAATCATCAACATGCCACTCTAACGAGTCGCCTGTTAACCCTATTTAGCCGGAATCCCTATGACAGAAAATGTACCCGCGGCAGCAAACACCCAGATGAGCCCTAGCAAGGGCTCAGCGGACGACGCTCAGCTGCCCTCATCCAACTTTTCACCGGCAACCAGTGATCGCTCGGACCTGATCGATAAGGACGACATCCCTGAGAGTCGGATGCATCCCCTTGTCGCAGGGTTCAATAAATTAACTATGGCCCGACAATTCGGGTTATTGGTGGGTTTGGCCGCCAGCATCGCCTTGGGTCTGAGTGTGGTGTTGTGGTCACAAAAAGATACCTATAGACCGCTGATGAACAGTACCAACAGCTTTGACGCCCGAGGCTTGATCGAGGTGCTGCAGGCCAATAAGTTAGAATTCGACATTGATCCGGCCAGCGGCGTGATATTGGTCAAACAGACCGATCTCCACGCGGCCCGTCTAGCCGTTGCCGGAGCCGGCCTGTCCGATGATCAGACCGTGGGTTACGAGTTATTGGATGAATCTCAGCCCCTCGGTCAATCCCAGTTTATGGAAAATGCTCGCTATCTGCGTAGCTTGGAAGGCGAATTGGCGCGCACTATCGCGTCCATCAATCAGGTCAAGACGGCGCGTGTCCATCTGGCTATCCCCAAGCGATCGGTTTTTGTGCGCGATCAACGCGAACCAACCGCCTCGGTGTTCACCGAGCTGTACGCCAGTTCCGAACTGGATAAGAGTTCGGTCAAGGCGATTCGCAACCTGGTGTCGACATCCATTCCAGAGTTGTCTGCCGCCAACGTGTCCATTGTTGATCAGCGCGGCCGGCTGCTCAGTGATGACGAAGAGAATCGCGAAGAAGAGCTGACCAATCGTCAGTTTGATTACCAGCGTAAGGTTGAAGACAATCTGTTGGCGCGGGTGAACTCAATTCTAGGCCCGATCATTGGCTCTGATAAATTTCAGGCGGAAGTCACCGCCGATATCGATTTCACCAAAGTTGAGCAATCCGAAGAGCTGTTCAACCCCGATTTGATTGCGATTCGCAGCGAACAGACGGTCAATGAGCAAATGGCGAGCGCTACTCAGGGCGGGATTCCGGGCGCGTTGACGAACCAGCCACCAACCGATGCGACCGCGCCGGAAACCCTACCCGACGGCACTGCTGCGAACACCACCCCGATATCAACGCGCGATGAAGCGACCCGTAACTATGAGGTTGACCGGACCCTGAGCTTCACCCAGTTTCAGCAAGGTCGAGTGCGCCGTCTGACCGTTGCAGTAGTGGTCGATGATCTGAGTATTTTGGATCCAGATACCGGTGAATTTGTCGAAAAGGAGTGGGACGACGCAGCGATTCTGCGACTGAGAACCCTGGTGCAAGATGCCGTTGGTTATGATGTGTCGCGGGGCGACAGTATTAACGTGATCAACTCAACCTTTAGGGAGATAGCAGAAGTCGAGGTCTTAACCGCCTTTTATGAGCAGCCCTGGTTTTGGGTCATTGTAAAGCAGGTCTTGGCCGGCATATTTGTCCTTATTCTGTTATTTGGTCTATTACGACCGGCGATACGCAACCTGCTCGCCAAGGGTACCGATGAGCAGGACGAGAGTGCTGAAGACGCTGCGCTCGCCAATCTCGATGTAGACGAATACCTTATTGCGGACGACCGAGTCAGTTTGAATTCGATTGATGATTTCTCCTTGATGGGCCCCTCTGAAAGTTTTGAGCGGCAGTTAGAAGTCTTGCGCGGCTTGATCGCGGAAGACCCCGCCCGTGTGGCCCTAGTGCTTCAACAATGGATAACGAGTGATGACTGAAAACGCTAAGTTACCGGCCACCACGGGTGGCGACGATTATAAGAAATCGTTGGTTGGCCTGCCCAAGGCGACCCGAGCCGCCATGTTGCTGATGAGCGTCGGTGAGCAAGATGCCGCCGAAGTTCTTAAGCATATGGGGCATAAAGAAGTTCAACAGGTCGGCACCTCCATGTCGGTGATGCCCAATGTTCGCCAAGAGCAGATTGAGGGCGTGGTGAAGTTGTTCCTAGAAGAGGTCAGTGGCCAAAGCAGCATGGGCGCCGGTGCCGATGAGTATATTCGTAATATGCTCAACAGGGCCTTAGGCGAAGACAAGGCGGGGGCTCTGATCGATCGTATTACCATGGGCGGCAGTACCTCCGGTTTGGACACCCTGAAATGGATGGAGCCGAGGGCCGTAGCCGAAATCATCCGCAATGAGCACCCCCAGATACAAACTATCGTCTTGGCCTATCTGGATCCGGATCAGGCGGGCGATATTCTGGCGCATTTCACAGACAAGGTTCGCCTCGATATTGTTATGCGTGTGGCCGCATTGGAAAGTGTGCAGCCGGCCGCCTTGCAAGAATTAAATGCAATCTTGGAAAAGCAGTTCTCTGGTTCCGCCGGCGGCCAAGCTCAAGCTTTGGGTGGTGTGAAAACAGCTGCCGAAATCATGAACTTCCTCGAATCGAGCATTGAGGCTGAAATCATGGGTGGCATTAAGGATGTCGATGACGATCTGGCGACCCAGATTACCGATCTGATGTTTGTCTTTGCCGACCTCGTTGATGTTGATGACCGTGGCATCCAGGCACTCTTGCGTGAAGTCAGTACCGATTCCTTAAAGCTTGCCTTACGTGGCGCGGACGATGATTTGTCTGAGAAGTTGCTCGGTAACCTGTCCAAACGGGCCGCTGATATTCTTAAGGATGATATGGAGGCCATGGGGCCTGTTAAGATTTCAGAGGTCGAACAGGCTCAGAAAGAGATTTTGGGTATTGCCAAACGAATGTCGGAAGCCGGCGAAATAATGTTGGGTGGTGCCGGTGCTGAAGCCATGTTGTAACAAGGGGGACGTCTATGTCTTCTGATAGTAAGCCAATATTACGTCGTAAAGATGTCATCAGCGCGGCCAACTTGCCCCTGGTGAAATGGGACAAAAATGGTCTCGTGGTCGATGGTGCGCCTAAAGCGAAGGCCAGCGCCGAGGTCGTTGAAAGCGTCGACGAAGTGGCGCATGAAACGATAAAGGCACCGACCGTAAAGGAACTGGAGTCGATTCGTGAGGATGCCTATAACGAAGGCTTCGAGCAGGGATTTGAAAGTGGCATGACGCAGGGTCATTCAGCAGGCCAAACCGAAGGCCACGCCGAAGGCCTAATTGCGGGCCAAGAAAAAGGTACCGAGCAGGGTCTTGCCGCCGGAACCGCCAAGGGCGAACTGGCCGAGGCAAAGAAAAACAAAGAAAAGCTAGCGGTGTTTGAAGCACTAACAGCCGCCTTTAAGGCGCAAATGCCGCATGAACAGGCCGAGTTGGAGCAGGCCCTGTTATCACTGTCGATTCGTATTGCGCGCCAGATAATACGCGACGAGTTGCGCGCGGAGCCCAGCCATATCGCCGCGGTGGTGCATGCTGCGGTGCAGAGCTTGCCCAACCCAGATGAGAAGTTGACGCTATCGGTCAATCCGAGTGAATTGGAGTTTGTCACCTCGTTTGCCGAGAAGCACTGGCAACTGGAGGGCGACGTCAAGGTCAGTGTCGGCGGCTGTAAAATTAAAACTCAATACAGCTACGTCGACTATACCTTGGAACACCGTTTTGATGCCGCCGTTAGACATCTGATGACCCAATTAGGCGAGGACAGTGCGAAAGCATCCCAATCGCCCCTGTCGGAGCAACCGTTGATCGGAGAGCTAGGCGAGCCTGATGCCGATCTCGCGCAAGCAGAGCTCGAAGCCGAACCGGTTGTGTCTGAAGCTGAGCCTGAGCCAACAGTAGCCGAAGCAACAGCGCCGAAAGC